>CAMJDE010000054.1 GCA_946404295.1 uncultured Clostridia bacterium
CGCAAGTATCGGAACCAACGCTTTTTCCGGCTGTTCCGGGCTGACCGACGTTTCAATTCCGACCACCGCGATTCCCTTGATTCCGAAATCCAACCTGCGAACCGTTGTAATCACGGGCGGAACGTCTATTGCCGAAAGTGCGTTCAGCGGTTGCACCTCTCTTACTTCGGTGGAGATTTGCGACAGCGTCAGAAGCATCGGAAAAGGCGCGTTCGGCGGTTGCTCTTCGCTTCAAAGCATCACGATCCCGTTCCTCGGCGGAAGCAGAAAGACCGCGAGCGACACCTACAAGTATCCGTTCGGCTACATCTTCGGAACAAGCAGTTATTCCGGCGGTGTGGCGACCACGCAGTACTATCACGGCAGCAGCACGACTTTCTCGACCAGTACCACCTACTATATCCCGTCCTCCCTCAAATCGGTCACGGTCACGGGCGGATATATCCCGTTCGGTGCATTCTACAACTGTTCCGGGCTGACCTCTGTCGTCCTTGGATACGGCGTCACCGGCATCGGGACTTCTGCGTTCTACAACTCCTCCGGGCTGACCTCAGTCACTTTTCGAAACACGTCCGGTTGGTACGTAACGACAACGAAAGGCGCAAGCAGCGGAACGAACGTGACGGTTACCAACGCTTCGACCAACGCGACGTATCTGAAATCGATCTATTATAATTACTACTGGTACCTGAAATAACTAAAACAAAGGAGATAAAGCAATGGCGCAAAACAATCACGCGTTTTCTTTTCTCAAAGGAAAAGAATTCTCGAGGATGGGAGCGTCCTGGTTTGCATCCTACTGGCACTACAACCACTGCAACAAAAATGAACTCTCGTGGCAAAAATGCGAATCGGTTGCAAGAAGAATCTCGTACTACAATAATACGGAGCAATACCACGACGATTGGAGGCGAGAGATAATGAAAATGGACGATTCAAACCTGAACACAAACGAAATCGGGCTGACGGGCGCACAAGTCAAGGCGTTGGTGAGCGGGATCAGCATTACAGCAGCACCTTCGTCGGTCACCTTTTCTCATGTGCCTCCATTGAACATCAATTTCGCGCAAAACACGTTCACTTTTCACGGAATCGGACAAGGGCTGTTCTATTCGGGCAGTATCGCAAACGGAGGATTCAACTTCGTTTACGATTGCGGCAGCGAAAGTCCCGCGATGCTGAGAACGATTACGCTCCCTTGCGCAGATCTTGATTTCGTCGCTATATCGCACTTTCACGATGATCACGTCAACGGGCTGCCGGCTCTGTTTCGGAATCATCGCGTTGAAAAAGTCTTTCTCCCGTATTTCGACGCGCACACGTACAGAGACGTTTTCATCGCCAATCTGGTCGTGAACGGTATTGATTTGTCAAGCGCAGCGTTTGCTTTGCTGACAAGATTATATCATTGTCCGGTTGACGCGGATATTCCGCGGTTGGATTTTGATTTGCCCGAAGCGGTTTTCGTTGATAAACCGGGGTATCCGTATAGCAACAATTTGTGGGAGTTTCGGTTTTACAACAGACGGATATCCGATTGTGATTTTCAGTTTATTCAACATGCATTAAATAATTTGCTCAACGGACAAAGCATTGAATCATACATAAGAAATCGAAACAATTACGATGATCTTAAAAAAATCTTCAAGCGGGTATTCTCCAATGAGAATCTGACCTCCCTCGTTTTGCTGCATTGGAATAAGGCGAATGCTTCCGTCAAGTCGCTTTTGACCGGTGACGTTCGTTTTGATCAGAACTTGAGCAACAGAGTGGTAGGAGATTTGGGAGCGTATGATGAGGTCATTCTTCAGATCCCTCACCACGGCGCGAAAAACGAATGGGATTCGGTCGATCAAAGAATACTGTCACGTACAACCGCAGAGGTGATTTCCGTCGGTTGTTCTAACCCATATCACCACCCGAATTTTAACAAACTAACGGAATATATTCAAAAAGGTTTGTTCGGGAAAATACAGTTCGTTTTCGAGAACTACGATTATTCGTACCATTGCTGACTGATCTTTTCGCCTTTCGCCTGTTGGTTGTAGCACGGCGGAAAGCGGAAGTCAACGCGAAAAACTGTCGCTGAAAACTGAAAAGATACCGAAAGAGTCGGGCTTGACAAAAGCTCGGCTCTTTTTTTATTTACGCAACACTTTTTCGTCACCGTGGACTTCCGGTAGGGCGAAAAGAAACAGACTGCATTCGGCTTTCCCCCGTGCTACGCCCGGTTTTGCCGAAAGGCGAAAAAAACGAATACGGAGGAAAAGAAAATGGAAAACAAAAAACAGGATCTCTTGGATTTAAGCACGGAAATCACAAGAGAAAACGTCCAGAGGATCGGGGAAATACTTGCCCTGGTCGTGATCCGATACGCAACGTCCCACGGCATTTTCGATATATTTGCCGCGCTGCGCGCGGGGCGATCGGTCACATAACACGTTGCCCGTGCCGAAGTTCGGCACGGGCAACACATCACTTTTGCCGTCCGCAGACGGCAAAAACATCACGGTTCCGAAGGAACTGCATCACGTTGCGCACAGCGCAACACATCACTGCGTTCGCGCGGAGTGCGGACGCTCAATCAATTTGCCGGCTGACGGCATAGATCGCCTGCTCGTCAAGGTAGGGCGAGGGGGTTTTATGCCCCGCGCGGATCCTGGACGAGAGCGATTTCAGTTTGGCGGGAGAGCCGCCGAAACCGAGTTGTTCAAGCCGGAATTTCAGAATGTGGATGCTGCTGGACGGGCTGACCTTCATCTCGCTTGCGGGGATGGGCTCGTCCGGGAACGCCTCCGAAAGGCGGGCAAGCAGTTCTTCTGCGGGAAACGGCGTCTCGGCGGGACGGCGACGGCGGATCGAGCGCAGAAAGACGGTCAGGTCGGAAAGCGAGGCGTAGCCGCCGATGCCCGAAACGGTCGTCACGGGCAGGTTGCCGTCCGAGAGCGCCCATTCGGCACAGAGCGAGGTCGCGATCCCGGAGTCCCCGTGCGGCGCGAACTCGACGTGACCGAGAAAGGTATTCCGGATCGCGGAAAAGAGCGTGCCGGGGTGGCAGTCGAGGGTGGGAGTCGAGAGCGAAAGACGCACCGGGCGAAGCACCGGGGGAACGGCGCCCGAAAGGATCAGAGATGCGTCCTTGACGATGTACTCCTCGCTCAGAACGACGTTGCCCGCCGCCGATCCCGTCGAAACGAAGCGTTTGACCCCGGGGAAAGAGGCGGGAGAAGAACCGCGTTCAAGCCGGAGCAGGAAACGCCCGTCGGGTTTTTCGGTCGAGAGGATCCGATAGTTGTCCTCGGACAGTTCGAGCACGTCTGCGCCCGACTGAAAGATCGCGTCGGCAAGGCGGCGGAGCGCCTCGGGCGAGGACGGCGCTTTCAGGATCGAAAGCGTGCGGTCGATTACGGTGATCATCGGCAAAACGTTCCTTATCAGTATTCTTTTCCGAACCGGAAAAGGGCGCCCGTCGAAAAAAGAAAACTCGTCGGGCGTGGCTCGACGAGTATTATACCATAATTCGGGCGGGTTTGCAAGATTGATTTTTTGACGATATTTCACAGATATTCGGGTTCTTCGGTATGCAAAACGCCGAAATTTCGTCTAAATCAATCAAAAATCAAGAATCGTAACCCTCGACGCGGCGCGTTTCGGTGTAAAGGGTCGCGTACGCCTCGTCCAGCAGGGCGTCGAAGTCGATCTTGGACGCCTGCGCCGCGATCTCGTTCTCGGTCGGTTTGGTCTTGGGGTGGCGGGGCGTGAAGACGGTGCAGCAGTCCTCGTAGGGCAAAATCGAGGTGTCGAAGGTGCCGATCCTGCGCGAGATCTCGACGATCTCTTCCTTATCCATCCCGATCAGAGGGCGCAGGACGGGGAGCGACGTCGCGGCGTTCGTCACGGCGAGGGCGTCCATCGTCTGGCTCGCGACCTGACCGAGAGATTCCCCCGTGATCAGCGCCCGGCAGCCGTATTCCGCGGCGCAGCGTTCGGCGAGTTTCATCATAAAGCGGCGAAGCATCAAGGTGAAAAACTCCTCGTCGCAGGCGCGGCGCAACTCTTCCTGGATCTTGGTCAGGGAGATCACGTGGATATGGATCCGCGAGCAGTAGCGGCAGAGTTCGTCGGCGAGGGTGAACACCTTTTCGCGGGCGCGTTCGGAGGTGTAGGGGAAGGACTCGAAGTGAAGCGCCTCGATCTCGACCCCGCGCTTCGCCATCATGTAACCCGCGACGGGCGAATCGATCCCGCCCGAAAGAAGCAGAAGCCCTCTCCCGCTCGTCCCGCGCGGAAGTCCCCCGGCGCCCTTCTCCTGCCCGGCGTGGACGTAGGCGGCTCTGTCGCGGATCTCGACCCGGATCATGGCGTCCGGGTGATGCAGGTCGACCCGCAGGCGGGGAGCGGCGGAGAGGATCGCACCCCCGACCTCTGCCGCGATCTCGGGGGAGGTTTTCGGAAAAAGTTTGTCGGAACGCTTGGCGTCGACCCGAAAAGTCTTCGCCGACGCCATCAGGGGCGGCAAGTACGCCCGTGCCGTTTCAAGGATGCTTTCCATACTCTTTTCGCACTCGGCGGCGCGCGTCACGCCGACGAAACCGAAGACCAGCCGGGCGGTCTCGTAGGCGCCGTCGAGGTCGCAGGCGTCCTCCTCCGGGGTGATATAGACGGTGCTCTCGGCGCGCCGGATCTTAAAACGCCCGAAGGGGGCGAGCCGACGCTTCAGTTCGCGCGTCAGCGCCCCCTCGAACTCGGGGCGGTTCGCCCCCTTCAGAATGATCTCGCCGTATTTGCAAAGGATGATTTCGTTCATGGTTCCGTCGCTTCCCGTCCGGAGATCCGGACCGTTTTTTCGTTTGTTCCGGGGTGGGGTTCCCCACTCTGACCCGTTCCGCTCCGCCGCCCCATCTGTTTCGTCCCGGCTTTCAAGATCGGATCGGTCGTGTTTCTCTATCCATTATATCCGATGAAGCGTCAAAAATCAAGCGTCGGAACTCCTCTGTCTCCGAAAAAAAGAGAATCCGCCGGTAAGATCGGGAAAACTGCAGCGCTCAGCCACCCAACCCCGCGGCGGATCCCTTTGTGTGTCAGCCGGTGATTCTTTCGTTCGGACAGGATCGTTTCATTCTTTTGAGAGATATATGATTTTTTTGATTGCAAAGAGACCGGGACCATCTACCTGCAGATAATCATCTTCGGTATAGTTTTCCGGCAACTCATATAACAATTTGTAGGTTTTGGTCATTTTTGCTCCAATGTTATCCGAAATGAGGAAGTATCCGCTGTATCTCCAGCTTTCGCCAGATATACTGTATTCACTCCCTTTATGGAACAGCTTCATATCGCTTGCTCTCAGAGTTTTTTCAGAGGTGCCAATGTTCCTGACCTGAATATTGATCGACACGCCGTAACCGATATTGTTGGTCCCTACAATCTTGGGAAAGACGGACAGAACCGTGAACTCAAAATCACCGCTTGTTACCGAGTCTCCGATTTTCATTTTCGGTGCTTCCGTGTGAGAACTGTAACCCGATTCCTCGAACTCGCAACTCACAAAACCGACGCAGAGAATAACCATGAGAATCGCACACAGAACTTTTTTCATTTTGTCCTCCAAAAATATAATAAATAAAAAAGTGCGCCGACCGAAGCCGACGCACAAAAACGCAAACTCCGGTTGTCGCCAAACAAACCGGGTGAGAATATCCGCGAACGCACACATCCCTTTTCCCGCCCGGAATTTGCATTTTATCAAATTCTTTGCGAGAAAAAGGATGCCTATTCAAAGCATACCCGTCTGAAAAAACAGAGCACGCCCGCAGGATTCCTCTATTCGGTTTGTTTGGCATTTTCATTATACCACGAATCGCGGACGTTTGTCAATACGTTCCGTTATTTATCGAAAACGCGGGTCAAACTCTGAAAAACCGCACCCCTCCCCCTTGACTTTTCCTTTGATCTGTGGTATAGTAGGTGCAAGGAAAGGCAGAGATGGGAAGGAGTACCTCCCCTTGACCCGGAAAGAGAGCGGACGGTCGGTGCGAGTCCGTGCGGGCGGGGGCGGGAAGGTCGTCCCGGAGCCGCGCCCCGGGAGGGACGACGTCATCCCGCGTTAAGGGCAAGAGGCACGGGGAGACCCGTGTGAATCAGGTGGTACCGCGCGCAAGCGCCCTGTGACAGTCGTCACGGGGTTTATTTTTTTCGGAAAACCGCGAAAAGGAAGGAACCGATATGACACAAAGAGAATTGCCGAAAACCTATTCGCCCGCCGATTTTGAGGATCGGCTCTACGCGACGTGGTGCGAGAAGGGGTATTTTACCCCCGAGTACGACGCCGAGAAGCCGTCGTTCTCGATCGTAATCCCGCCCCCGAACGTCACGGGGCAGCTGCACATGGGTCACGCGCTCGACGAGACGCTGCAGGACGTTCTGGTCCGCTATCGCCGGATGCAGGGCTACAACACGCTCTGGGTCCCCGGCACCGATCACGCCGGGATCGCCACGCAGATCAAGGTCGAGGAGAACCTGCGCAAAGAGCAGGGACTGACCCGGCACGACGTCGGGCGCGAAAAGTTCCTCGAAATGGTCTGGGACTGGAAAAACAAATACGGTTCGCGGATCATCTCGCAGCTGAAAAAGCTCGGCGTTTCCTGCGACTGGACGCGCGAGCATTTCACGATGGACGAGGGGCTTTCCGCCGCGGTGAAAAAGGTCTTCGTGTCGCTCTACGACAAGGGGCTGATCTACCGGGGACTGCGCATCACGAACTGGTGTCCGCATTGCAACACCGCCCTCTCCGACGCCGAGGTGGTCTACAGCGACGAGCCGGGCAACTTCTGGCACGTCCGCTATCCGATCAAAAACGAGCCGGGCAAGTACGTCGTCGTCGCGACGACGCGTCCCGAGACCCTGCTCGGCGATACCGCCGTGGCGGTCAACCCCGACGACGACCGCTACAAGGATCTGGTGGGCAAAACGCTGATCCTCCCGCTCGTGGGGCGCGAGATCCCGGTGGTCGCCGACGAGGCGGTTCTCTCGGATTTCGGGACCGGATGCGTGAAGATCACCCCGGCGCACGACCCCAACGACTTTGAGACCGGGCAGCGCCACGGGCTGGAAAATATCTTCGTCATCGACGGGACCGGCAAGATCTGTTTCCCCGGCAAATACTTCGGTCTCGATCGCTACGAGGCGCGGAAGGTGATGGTCGAGGACCTCGAAAAAGAGGGGCTGCTCGTGAAAGTGGAGCCCTGCACGCACGCCGTGGCGCATTGCTACCGCTGCGGGACCGTCATCGAGCCGCTCGCGTCGAAGCAATGGTTCGTCGCGATGAAGACGCTGGCGGAGCCGGCGATCAAAGCGGTGAAGGACGGCGATATCCGCTATATCCCCGACCGCTTCTCGAAGATCTACCTCAACTGGATGGAGAACATCCGCGACTGGTGCATTTCGCGCCAACTCTGGTGGGGTCATCGCATCCCCGCCTACTACTGCGACGACTGCGGCGAGATCACGGTGTCGGAAAACGACGTGACGGTCTGCCCCAAATGCGGCGGGACGAAGATCCGGCAGGAAGAGGACGTGCTCGACACCTGGTTCTCATCGGCTCTCTGGCCCTTCTCGACGCTCGGCTGGCCGAAGGATACCGACGATCTCCGGCGCTACTATCCGACGAGCACCCTCGTCACGGGATACGATATCATCACCTTCTGGGTCTCGAAGATGATCTTTATGGGGCTGGAGTTCATGGACGAAAAGCCCTTCTCCGACGTGTTCATCCACGGGCTGGTGCGCGACGCGCAGGGACGGAAGATGTCGAAATCGCTCGGCAACGGGATCGATCCGCTCGACGTCATCTCACAGTACGGCGCCGACGCGCTCCGCTACACGCTCGCCTCGGGCAACGCGCCCGGCAACGATATGCGGTTCTCGACCGAGAAGGTCGAGGCGGCGCGGAACTTCGCCAACAAACTCTGGAACGCTTCGCGCTTCGTTCTGATGAATCTGACGGGCGAGGAGGACGGCGACGATCTGCCGCCCGAAGCCGATCTCGCCCCCGAGGACAAGTGGATCCTGACCGAACTCAACCGACTGATCAAATCGGTCATCGACAACCTCGACAAATACGAGATCGGGGTCGCGCTCGCCGAGATCTACGACTTTACCTGGGACGTGCTCTGCGACTGGTATATCGAGTTGATCAAGCCGCGGCTCTTCGATAAGGAGAGCAAGAGCGCCGAGGTCGCGCGCAAGGTGATCGTGCGGGTGCTCTCGGACACCCTGAAACTCCTGCACCCCTATATGCCGTTCATCACCGAGGAGATCTACCTGTCTCTTCCGCACGACAGCGAGAGCATCATGATCGCGGACTATCCGACCTACGACCCCAAGATGAACTATCCCGCCGAGGCGGCGTCGCTCGAACGCATCATCACGGTCATTCGCGCGATCCGCAACCGCCGCGCCGAGATGAACGTCCCGCCGTCCAAGCGCGCGAAACTCTATCTCGTGACCCCCTACGCCGAGGACTTCAATCAAGCGGGCGCGTTCCTCTCCAAACTCGCGTCGGCGTCGGAATACGAGATCGTCGACGGGCACGACGGCGACGGCTGCGTCCGCATCGTGACCGACGCGGCGACCGTCTTTATCCCGCTCGGGGAACTGGTCGACCTCGAAAAAGAAAAACAGCGCACCGAAACCGAACTGGCGCGCGTCACGGGCGAGATCGAGCGGATCGGCAAGAAACTCGCAAACGAGGGCTTCGTCTCGAAGGCGCCCGCCGCCGTCGTCGACGCCGAGCGCGAGAAGTTGAAGAAATACGAGGCGACCCGGGCGGGTCTTCTCGAGGCGCTCGAAAAGCTGAACAAGTAAAAACCAACCGTCCCGTCGGGAAAATCGGCAACCGCCCCCCGACGGGTTTTCCCGTTTGAAAGGAGACCCCGCTATGTTGCTTGCACTCGTAAAAAAGGCGCGCTCCTATCGGCGTTACGACCCGACGAAAAAGGTCTTGCCCGACGCGCTCCGCTCCCTTGTCGAAGCGGCGCGATTGACCCCCTCCGCCGGGAACCTGCAGCGTCTCCGCTATCTTGCCTTGACCGACCCGGACGAGGTCTCGGCTCTGACGCGCGGGGTCAAGTGGGCAGGGTACCTTACCGATTGGGACGGCCCAGCCGAGAACGAGGCGCCGACGGCGTATCTGCTTCTGCTCTCGCCCGAAAGTACCGGCGTCTCGCAAATCGACGTCGGGATCGCCGCCGAAACCATCCTGCTCGCCGCCGCCGAACGCGGGCTCGGCGGG
>CAMJDE010000055.1 GCA_946404295.1 uncultured Clostridia bacterium
AGCACCTCGCAGCCGCAGACCTCTTTCGTATCCGACCAGACGACCGGCTGATAGTACGGGACGATCCAGCCGTTTGCCACCGCGTTGTCGATATTGTTGATGACGTAGAGCCGCTTGCGGTACGCCTCGCTCATCTTCTCGTCGTATTCGATATAAACCGTCTGGAAGCGGTTCTTGATCAGATGCGCCGCGTAGCGCGCGCGGTCGATGCAGTTGCGCGGATCCTCGCCGTTCGCGTTCAGGCGGTAGCCGCCGCAGTTGATCCCGAGCAGGATCTCGTCGTCGTAGGCGCTGACCCGCTCGTTGAGTCGGTCGAGCCGTTCTTCCAGCCCCGCCCTCTTCGTCATCACGACGAAATGGTCGTCCGCCTGCCGCCCGTAGAGCGAATCCGAAAAGACGTCCGAAACGTAGCCGCCGATAGCAACGAGGAAGCGGTCGCCCGCCTCGAACCCTCTCTGATCGTTGAACGCCTTGAAGTTGTGGACGTCGACGAAGAGCAGGACGTTTTCGGAAACGTCGCCTTTCAGTTCGCCGATCGCCTTCGACGCGAGTTCGGAGAAGTAGTTGTAGTTCCAGAGCCCGGTCAGGCGATCCTCTTTCGCGCTCTTCTCGAGTTCCTTCGATTTGCGCGCCTCTTTGAGCCGCCCGTGGTAGATCGCGAAGCAGATGGTCGTCAGCGAGATGAAGAAGGTCAGGTAGTTGACGGCGTCGCCCGAAATGATCTTGTGCATCACGCCGCTGATCTCGATGTGCTGCGCCTCGAAAGTCAACCCGCCGTTGAAGGTCAGAAGGACGCGGTAGAAGCCGAAGAAGCTCGCCCCGAGGATCAGGACGGTGATATACGGACGGTAGATGAGCAGACACCCGACGTAAATGACCATCGTCAAAAAGCAGATGATCTCTTTCCCGCCCCAGAAATCGCTGTACGAAACGAAAACGCCGAAAGCGAGGCAAACGAGGTTGAACGCCGTGATCGCCACGTGCTCGAGGATCACGATCCGCTTGCCTTTTAAATAATTGAAGAGAGCGTAGGCGACGATCGCCGCGCCGATCACGAACAGAAAAACGTAGATCGAGACCAGCATCGCGTTCATGATCCTCGCCATGACCGGGGTGACCGTGTCGCTCGTCTTGGTGAACGCTTCCTGCGTCAGCATCAGGGTGTAGAGCATACACGCCCCGCCGACGGCGAGCAGCGAAACGAACTTTCCCCTCGTCAGTTTTCCGTCCCGCCGATAGAACAGGCAGAACAGCATCAGCCCCAGACCGATCAAGAGGAACAACCAGTATTTGGACGTGTACTTGACGAACACGTCCGATAGTTTGGATCCCTTCTGGACCTTCGGCACGATCTTCGAATAGGTCTGCCGGATCAGCATCCAGAGTTCGAGCAGAACGACGATGAAGCCCATGTAACTGCAGCTGCGGAGGTTCGCGTCGTGCAGATAGTCGTTTTCATACTTGGACAGTCGTTCAAACCCGAAAATGTTTTTTAAAAAAAGTGCGGCTTTTTTCATAATCGGTTTTTTAACCTCCGTTTGAATCCATTATAACACATTCGATTGCAAAAAGCCATAACTTCCCACAAAAAAGTCGAGAAATAAAAAACGGTTGCAAAAAGGGGCTTGACAAGCGCACTACAAACGTGCTACAATATAGCCGTCAAAAGATTTTAACGAGAGGGAGAGACGATATGTCGGACAAGAAACTCGTAATATCCACCAAAAAGTACCGCGGGGAGTCCTCCGTGGTATCGGTCCGCCTGCCGAACGATATGATCGACGCGCTCGACGCGATCGCGGAGCGGACGGGGCGCACGCGGAACGAGATCGTTTCGAAGTGCCTTGCGTTTTCCATCGAGAACATCGAGATCGAAGAGAAAAAATAAGGGGACGTCACGATGATCTTTAAATGTAAGATCTGCGGCGGCGCTCTGGAACTCGACGGCGCCCTGTCGGTCGCCGTCTGTACCTATTGCGGCACGAAGCAG
The DNA here is from genome assembly GCA_946404295.1 of uncultured Clostridia bacterium. GTDB lineage: Bacteria > Bacillota > Clostridia > Oscillospirales > CAG-272 > UBA1740. Next base: position 1,991 of record CAMJDE010000055.1, read on the forward strand.
ACGCTCCCGAAATTGGACGATGCGCGACGCGCCGCCCTCTACGATCGGGCGAACCACTTCCGCCGCAACAACGACTTCGACAAAGCCGCGGGCATCTACGAAGCGATCCTGAACGAGGACGCGACCGACGCCGAGGCGTACTGGTCGATCGTGCTCTGCCGATACGGGATCGAATACGTGGAGGACCCCGCGACGCACAAGCGGGTGCCCACGGTCAACCGCGCGCAATACACTTCGATCTTTGACGACGAGGACTACAAGGCGGCGCTTCGCTACGCCGACGCCGCGCAGCGCGAAGTCTACGAAGCCGAGGCGAAAACCGTCAACGAGATCCAACGGGGCATCCTCGCCCTCTCGCAGAAAGAGGAGCCGTTCGACGTCTTTCTCTCCTGCAAGGAGACCGACGCCTCCGGGCGGCGGACGCCCGACAGCGTGCTCGCCGCCGAGATCTACAACGAACTGACGGCGCAGGGGATCCGCACCTTCTTCGCCCGGATCACGCTGGAAGATAAACTCGGCTCCGCCTACGAGCCCTATATCTTCGCGGCGCTCCATTCCGCGAAGGTGATGGTCGTCGTCGGGACGAAGCCCGAACATTTCAACGCCGTCTGGGTCAAGAACGAATGGAGCCGCTACCTCGCCCTCATCAAGGCGGGCGAAAAGAAAACGGTCATTCCCGCCTTCCGGGATATGGACCCCTATGACCTGCCCGACGAGTTTTCGCACCTGCAGGCGCAGGATATGTCCAAACTCGGCTTCCTGCAGGATCTGGTCCGCGGGATCAAAAAGATCCTCGACGCGGACGGTTCGGGTCCCGCTCCCCTGCGCGAGACCGTCGTCGTGGCGGCGCCCGTCGCGGTCGAACCGCTTTTCCGCCGCGCGGAAATGGCGCTCTCCGACGGGGCGTTTGAGCAGGCGGCAGCCTTCTACGAACAGATCTTGAACCAAGAGCCCGAGAACGCCGACGCCTACGTCGGCAAACTGCTTGCCGAACTGCGTGTAAAATCGCGGGCGGAACTCTCCGCCTGCACCGTCTCGTTTGAGAACAGCGACGCCTACAAAAAGGCGATGCGCTTCGGCGACGACGCTCTGAAAGCCGAACTCTCCGACGCGCTCCGGACGGTCCTTTCCGGGATCGAGAAGCGGGAAAAGGCGGCGATCTACGAAAAGGCGACGGTCCTCTTCGTCCGCTCCAAGGATCTGCCCACCTGTACCGAGGCGAAACGACTGTTTCAGTCGATTTCGGGCTACCGCGACGCCGACAAGTGCGTTTCGCTCTGCGACGAAAAGATCGAAAAACTCAAGGCGGAGTGGGAAAAACTGCGTGAAGAAAAGCGCCTGGCGGAGGAAGCGCGCCGAAGCCGCGCAAAAAAGGCGTGGAAGCGGGTGCTGATCGTCCTGCTCTCGATCCTGCTCGTCGCGGCGATCGCCGTTCCCACCTGCCTTTACGTCGTCGGCGTCGCGATCCCGAACGCGAAATACGAGAAAGCCCTCGACCTGATCGAGGAAAAGAGATACGACGAAGCCGAAGAACTCCTTGACGAGGCGTGGTATTACGCCGTTTTCAAGAAAACGCAGGATAAACTCGACCGGGCGTACGAAGCGCTCGACGCCGCCAAAGAAGCCGACCAGGCAGAGGAAGAAGCGCGGCAGGCGGAAGAGGCGGCGAAAGCCGAAGCCGAGCGGGCGCTTGAAGAAGCCAAACGCGCGGCGGAAGAAGCGAAAGCCGCCCTCGACGATAAGGTTGAGAACGAACTGGCGGGTCTCGCGAACACCAACTGTGAAAAGGCGATCCGCTCGCTGCTCGGAGCGGGCGTCGGAACGCAGGTCGTGTATCAATGCAACGGTGGGGCGCTTCCCTCCGATCCGTCCGCGACGGAATGCGAGGTCCGCTATTCGTCCGATGCTGACTTTTCTGCTCTTCCGGTTCCCACCAAGGAGGGATACCGTTTCGTCAACTGGTCCTGCGAAGAATCCGATTACCGGAAGGAAAGCACCGAAGTCCGTCTCGTTCTCAAAGCCAACTGGACGGTTGCGTCCTACACGATCCGATACTATCTTGACGGGGGAAGCGCAAGCAACCCGACGGCATACGGGATCGAGGACGAGTCGTTTTCCCTGACGGCTCCGACGAGAACCGGGTATTCCTTCCTCGGATGGACGGGAACCGGACTATCCCAACCGACCGAAACCGTCACGATCGAAAAAGGAAGCACCGGTGCCCGCACCTTCTCCGCGCGATGGGAGCCCAACCGCTATACGGTTACGTTCGACCCCGCGGGAGGCTCGTCCGCCGTCACGTCGAAAACCGTTACCTACGGAAAAGCGGCGTCTTTCCCCACGCCCACAAAAGATGCCTACGCGTTCAGCGGTTGGTATCGGGGCAACGAGAAGTTTTCAAGCGGAACCTGGTCGACCGCGTCCGACGTGACCCTGACCGCCAAGTGGACTCCCGTCTCCTATACGATCACGTACGATCTCGGAAACGTTCCTGCAAGCAACGGCAACAGAACGTCCTACACCATCGAAACCAACGCTTTCTCTTTGGGCGCTCTCTCCTACAAGGGTTGCGTTTTTGAGGGATGGTACAAAGACAGCGACTTTACCGAGCCGGTAACGTCAATTCCGAAAGGAACGAAGGGCAACTTCACGCTCTACGCCAAGTGGACGATCCACACCTACACGATCGAATACGATTGGAACGGGGGCGAAGAACCTGAGTCGCCGATCCTGTTCTTCACGGCGCTTGATCTGCCGCTCACGCTCTGCCGCCCGACAAAAGAGGATTGCTCGTTCTATTACTGGGCGCTGTACGAACTCGACGGAGAACCGGTCAAGCAGATCACGACCTGTAAAAACTACCGTCTGGTCGCCAATTATCTTCCCACCGGGTTGAAGTTGACCGCGGTCACGGGCTTTATCGATTTCAAGAACTACCGGGCTACCGCGCATTATTCCGGGAACGCCACCGAGATAGAGATCCCGAAATACCACCTGATGACTAACGAAACGTTTGCTTCTCCTTATATAGAACGCGTCGCTTTCGGATCCTGCCCCAACCTTACCTCCGTGTCTTTTTCGAACGAGGTCCTCGAACTATCCGGCTTGAATACCTTCACCGATTGTCTGGAGTACGAAAACGGTCTTTATCGCGGGAGCAGAAGCAATCCGTATCATTCCCTGGTCGGCAGAGCGGACCCGAATCTTCCTCTCACCACCATTCACGAGGGCACCGTTTATATAGGCGAAACGCCGTTCCAGAACGATTATACGCTTCAAAGCATCGTTGTCCCGGAAAGCGTCCGCTATGCTCCGAAAAACGTATTTAACGGTTGTTACCGTCTGATGGAAATCTACAATCTCTCTTCCGCCACGTTTACAAACAACGATACCGACGCAGTCCTCCGCGCGACTTACACCTCTTTGGACGCCAACCGTTCGTTTTCTTATCTTGTAGTCGACGACTTTGAGTTTGTCTCTGTCAGTAACAGCTATTATGTGCTCGTCCGCTATCTCGGGGATTCTCCCATCCTGACTCTGCCGGAGAACGTCAACGGAAAGTCGTATTACATTGGAGCGGCAGCGTTCCAAAACGAAGACGTCATTCGCGTCACGATTCCGCAAAACGTGACCGCGATCCGAAAGAACGCCTTCAAGGACTGTTCCAGGCTTCTTGAGGTCTACAACTATTCGTCGTTGACCGTGAGCGCGGGCAACGAGACGGCAAACGGCGGGGTCGGTCTCTATGCGATCGCGATCCACACGTCCCCCGTCGAACCGAGCGTGTTCGTCAAACAGGGCGATTATTACGCGTATTACGATTACGCCGCGGACACCTACATTCTGTTCGCGTACGCCGGCAATTCCACGGAACTCGTTTTGCCGGACAACATCAACGGAGAAACGTATCGTATTGCAAAGGACGTCTTTAAGGCGAAGACCGACGCAACAAGGGTGACGATCTCCGCCGGGGTCACGCAGATCGACGCGGGAGCGTTTGAGAACTGCGTTCATCTGGAAGAAGCGGTTTTCGCCGTTGCGACCGGATGGAAAAGGAACGTGGACGGTTCCCCCGACCCGTTCGTTTACGGAAGTTCGGATCTCGCCGATCCCGAAACCGCCGCAACCGTTCTGAGGGAATTGACGTCCGACTTGAAACCGATGGTCAGAACAAGCGAACCCTGAATAGTTTTTTTGGGAGGTTATTATGCCGAAAATTGCCGACGTGATCCAATACGAGGGCGGCGCGGGTGCGCTCGTCCGGAAATATCCGCGGGAGAATCTCTGCACCCTCTCGCAGCTGGTGGTCCGCGAAACGCAGGAAGCGATCTTTTTCCTGAACGGAGAGGCGCTTGACTCGTTCGGGCCGGGGCGCTATACGCTCGACACGGGAAACCTTCCCCTGATCGGCGGGGCGCTGAAACTCGCCGCCGGGCGGAGATCCCCCTTTCACGCCGAGGTCTGGTTCGTCGACAAAGCCGAACACCCCGCGATCAAGTGGGGCGTCGACTCGAAGATCGAGTATATCGAGCCGACCTGCGGGATCCCGATCGCGCTCGGCGCGTCGGGCGAGATGTCGCTTCGCGTCGTCAACGCGCGGAAACTGCTTCTGAAACTGGTCGGAAGCGGGACGGCGCTCGACACGGGCGACCTTGCCGCCGTCTTTCGCCCCTTCGTTTCCACACGGGTCAAGACCTATATCGCGCAGACGATGAAGGCGGGCGGGATCAGCGTCTTTGAGATCGACGAAAAACTCGCCACCTTCTCCGACGCGATCAAAAAACCGTTGGCGGACGATTTCGCCGAGTACGGGATCGTGCTCGAACGTTTCTTCATCACGACCGTCGTGAAGCCCGAGGGAGATCGGCAGTACGAACGCTTCAAGGAGCTGTACTTCCGCCGTTACGCCGACGTCGCCGAGGCGAACCTGCGCCGCGAGGTCGGCGTGATCGAAGCCGAAACCGAGGCGAAAAAGGCGACGATCGAAGCCGACGCGCGGGCGGAAAGACGCCGGCGCGAGGGCTACACCTACGCCGAGGAGCGCGGGTTTGAGATCGCCGAACGGGCGGCGGCGAACGAGGGGGTCGGACCGATGACCAACCTCGGCGTCGGACTCGGAACGATGGCGGGGGTCGGCGGCGCCGTGGGCGGCGTCGTGAACCAAGCCGTCGGCGGCGCGCTCGGCGGGGCGCAGACCCCGGCAAGCGAACCCGCTTTCTGCGACGCGTGCGGGGCGCGGCTCGCCCCGGGTTCCTCGTTCTGCGACGCGTGCGGAACGGCGATCGCGGGAGCGTTCGGCACCTGCGCGAACTGCGGCTATCGCTTCGAGCGTCCCGGCAAGTTCTGCCCCAAATGCGGCAACAAACGATAAGGAGAGCGGACAAATGAAAAAACGGAACCTTCTGATCTACGGCGTCGTCTGGGCGCTTTGCCTTGCGGTGCTGAACCTCGCCGCCTTCCTTTCCCCGAACGAGATCGGCGGGGAGAGCAAGTTCGGCGCGACCTTCTGGGTGGCTTACGGGGTCGTGACCGCCGCCTTTATCGGGCATCTTATCTGCGCCGTCGTCGCCTTCCGCGCAAAAAGCCCGGTGCGCTTCTTCTATCGGATCCCCCTGCTGCTTGTCAGTTACGGCGGGATCGTCGCCACGCTGATCGCGGGCGCCGTCTTCGTTTCGATCCCCGCTCTGCCCGACTGGATCGCGATCGTCGTATCGGTCGCCGTGCTCGCCTTCGACGCGATCGCGGTGCTGCAGTCCGTCGCCGTGGCGGACGCCGTCAGCGACCTGGACGACGCGATCACGGAAAACACGTTCAAAATGCGGGAACTGATCGCCGACGCCGAGGATCTTCTGCACACCGTGCCCGAAGAGTGCCGCGAAACGGCGAAGCGGGTGTACGAGGCGCTGCGCTACAGCGACCCCGTATCCGCCGAGGGGACCGCGGAAGCCGAGGATCGGATCGCGACCCAGTTCTACGCGTTCCGCGATTCGGCGCTCGAGGGGGATCACGAACTCGCACCCCGGCTCGCCGACGCCCTGTTCGGGCTGATCGAGGATCGGAACCGGCTCTGCAAACAGGAAAAGAAAAACCAGACGGGGGACGTAAAATGAAAGCAACCGTTCATCACGTCGCCTACGGCGAGATCGAATACGAAGAGAGCGTCTGGACGGGTCGGCGGGATCTGTCCTTTTCGGGCAAGCCGCTCGAACGGAAAAAGCGCAACCTCTTCCTCTACCGCGACGGAGCGCGCGACGTCGAGTGCCGGATCCGGGGCAACTTCCTCTACGGAACGACGCTGATCGTCGAGGGCGAAGAGATCGTTCTGACCCCCTCCTGCAAGTGGTACGAGATCGCCCTCCCCACCCTGCTCTTCGCGTTCCTGCTCGTCTGGGGCAACGTCCCGGCGATCGGGGCGATCGTCCCGATCGTCGGCGGCCCAATCGGCGGCGCCATCGCGGGCGGCGCGTGGTACGCCACCCTGTACCTGATGCGTCGCGTCAAGGATCCGGGATTAAAACTGCTGGTCTGGCTCGGGATGCTGGCGGGAAGTTTCCTCGTTAGCTTCCTCCTGGCGCTGATGATCCTGCTGGTCTTTATCTGACCGACCGGGGGGCGGGCGTCAAAAAGCAAGCCTGCGTCGGATCGTTCCGGCTTTGCTCTCGCGGTGGCGCCCCGCCCGAAAGGAGTTTTTATGAAACGAAAAGCCAACCCGTTCGGCGCGCTCGGAGTCGCGCTCGGGATTCTCGTGTCGCTGACCTGCGTCGTTTTTTTGCTCTTCGGATTGAGCCGCTGTTCCGGCAATTTACGAACCGTCGAAACGCGGTCGGGCTTTGACGAATGGGATCCCGACCGGTATCTTCCGGACGGTGAACTCTATCGGGTCATCCGTAAGGGCTTTTTGACCGAATATCCCTACGCCGACGGCGACTTCCGCGTCGAGCGGAAAGAGACGGGCAACATCTTTGTTTCCGGCACGTCCCGTCAGCGGTCGCTCATCTGGCTGACTTACGACGACCCCGCCGTCTACGAAGCCGCCAAGCAGTCTCGATTTGACGCCGCCACGTCAACCAAACTGTCTCCCTTCGAGGATCCCGACGTTTACGGCTTCACGTTCTATTACGTCGGCGAAAACGCGACCTTCCCGGCAAACGTCTCCATGTTCGGGTACAACGACGAAAAGCGGACGTTGGTGTTCGT
>CAMJDE010000056.1 GCA_946404295.1 uncultured Clostridia bacterium
GTCGCGCTGCAGACTTTTTCGATAAAGGCGAAGCGCATGTCCGCGATGGCGGCGGCGCGATCCAGCCCGCGCTCGCTCTCCATCTGTTTGACCATGTGATCCAGAAGGTCCTTCTCGTTTTTATCGAGCGAGAGCCGTTCGAGGATCTCCTTGTCGCCCTCCGCCAGTTTCGCCGCGGCGAAGCGGACGGGGATGCCCGCGGCGCGGGCGTGGTCCTCGGTCAGGTGCATGATCCCGTGCAGGCAGCGGTGGACGGGCGCGCCGTCCCCCTCGGGATCGCAGAAGTCCTGCCGCCCCGGGCACTCCTGATATTTCGCGATGTGGACGGCGTGGTCGATCAGTTCGGTGATGCCCTCGTTCTTCGCCGCGGAGATCGGCACGACCGGGATCCCGAGCAGCTCTTCCATGCGGTTGACGTCGATCGAACCGCCGCCCGCGCGCACCTCGTCCATCATATTGAGGGCGAGCACGGTCGGGATCTCGAGTTCGAGCAGCTGCATGGTCAGGTAAAGGTTCCGCTCGATGTTGGTCGCGTCGACGATGTTGATGATACAATGCGGGCGCTCGTTCAGGATGTGTCCGCGTGTCACCAGTTCCTCGGAGGAGTAGGGCGAGAGCGAGTAGATGCCGGGCAGGTCGGTCACGAGGGTGTTTTTGACGCCCCGGATCGGGCCGCTTTTCTTGTCGACCGTCACGCCCGGGAAGTTCCCGACGTGCTGGTTCGAGCCGGTCAGTTGATTGAAGAGGGTGGTCTTTCCGCAGTTCTGGTTGCCCGCGAGGGCGAAGGTCAGGGTCGTTCCGGCAGGCAGGGGATTCTCGCCGGCTTTGACGTGATAGTTCTTGCCGCTCTCGCCGAACCCCGGGTGAGGGGCGGTTTTGCGGGGGGGTTCTTCGGCGGCGGGGGCGGTTTCGTCCTCTTGCTCGACGATCTCGATCTTCGCGGCGTCGGCAAGGCGCAGGGTCAGTTCGTAACTGTGGACGCGGATCTCGACGGGATCGCCGAGCGGCGCGTGCTTGACCATCGCGACGGTGACGCCCGGCACGATGCCCATATCCAGCAGATGTTGGCGAAGCGCGCCGGACCCCCCGACCGCCGAGACCGTCGCCGATCTTCCGATCGGCAGTTCTTTGAGCGTCATACCCGTGATCCGCCGCCCCACACCCGTTCCGGGCGGGCGCGGCGCCCCCCCTTTTTGATGGTTCTATTATACTTTTCTCCCCGCGTTTTGTCAATCGGGAAGCGCGATTTTTGTCACTTCGAAAAAAAGGCGCTGGGCGCGGAAAAAGTGCGAAAAAGGTTTGACAATCCCGCTTTTCTGTTGTATAATGTAAATTAAGATAGTATACCTCTGCCCGGCGCGCCGGTTCGACATCTCTTCAATTTCTCAAAAAGGAGAGCAAATTATGTTCAGAAGCAACGAAGCCCTGCAAGCCAAGAACGGACTCGGGTTCCGTGCGGCGGAGGAGCGTGCGCACGTCCATTTTCTCGGAGGTCAGCCCGACGCCGAGCTTTCCGCGGCGCTGTCGCCCGCGGACCTCGACGCGCTGCTTGACGAGATTCTCGCCACCAAGGGCGACGACCGGGAGACCTGGAGCGCCGGGATCGAGTACGCCGACGCCTGCATCCGCCGGAAGATCCGCGTGATCGGGCGGAACCTCGACGCGCTTGCCGAGAGCGGCTCCGCCGACAGCCCCGCTCTGCGCGAGGCGCTGGCGCTTCTGCGCGCGCAGGAAGGGCGCGTGTCCGACCGCATCGAGGCGGGCTCGAACGCGGGCGTTCCGACCGGGGAACTCAAGCGGCTGGCGGGCACGCTGTCGCGCTACGTCGACTGCCTGCTCTCCGTGATGGCGGAGGCGGGAGAGGGCGACCGCGAAGCCGAACGCAAAAAGCAGGAACAGCGCACGCGCGACCTTGACGCGGCGTATTCGCTCGCCGGCATCGACGCCGCGGGCGTATACGAGGACGCCGTCGCCGCCTACGAAAAGAACGATCCCGACGAGGCGCTTCGCCTCTTCCGCATGATCCCCGATTACCGCCGCGCCGGGCTCTATATCGCCGAACTCTGCCGGTTCCATCTCGTCTCGACCGACGATCCGAAGATCGAGGTCCTCTGGTTCCGCTGCCGCCCGTATCTGGTGCGCAACGGAATCGTGTACCCCGAGCGGGCAAAACTGTTCGACACCGGCGCTCCGATCTCGACCGACACGCGTCGGGCGCACGTGATCGGCGCCTACGGCGACCGGCTCTACTACGTCCCGGGCGGCAGCGGACGCGGGATCGCGTTCTTTGCGACCGACAAGGAGGGCAGACGCTCGGTCGGGAGATACGGCGTCTACGGCGACGTCGCCGCGAAAGGAATCCGCTTCCTCTCCGACGACCGCCGCTCGATCCTGTTCACAGTCGACTACGACCCGAAGAAGGACAAACGGCTGAAAAAGCGGTATTGCAAGAACCACGCGATCGCCTACCGCAAGTTCCGCGCCAAGAAAAAGGTCGACTTTTCCGAGTGGCGCGACCTCTTCCGCTTCGACCTCGACACCGGAAAACTCACGCTGCTCGCCGAGGGCGTGACCGACGTCGCCGAGGTTTGGAACGACGTCGTGTACTTCTACGCGCTGCGCCCGATCACGAACAAGAAGGGTAAAAAGATCGTCGGGCTCCGCGAGGAGAAGGCGCTTCGTTCGCTCGACCTTTCGAGCGGCAAGACGCGCGAGGAACTGTCGGGCAACGGACGGATCGTGGCGATCACCCCCGACCGCAAGATCGTCTACACCCGCATCGACCACCACAGCATCCGCAACAAGACGGTTTACGTCAAGGACGGTCTTTCCGAGGGCGGCGAAAAGGTGCTCGCCAAGAACATTTACGACGTGTTCGATCTCGTGAACGGACGGCTCTTCTACCTCGTCGGCAACGACGGGCTCCGTTCGCTCTGCTCGGTGCGGCTCGACGGCTCGGGCTTCCGCGAAGAGATCAAGTACACCCGCGACGTCGTGGCGCGCGACAACGACTGGATCTACCTCACCGCCGGAAAGGATCAGCTTTCGCTCTTCCGCCTCTCGGTCAAGGACGGGGGAGACGGCGTCAGCCGCGTGGCGCTCGGCATCAACCCCGACTTCACCCGCGACGAAAAACTGACCGTCTCGGGCGAGTACGTCTATTTCAAGAACAACAGCGACGTGCTCTGCCGCGTGAAGACCGACGGCACGAACTACGAGGAACTGGTCGTCGGGATCGCGAAACTCGTCACCGTCACCCCCGAACGGATCCTGTATCTCGCGATCGACGGCAAGGACGCCGAGGGCGACCCCGTCTACTCGCTCTACGGGATGGAGCCCGACGGCTCGAAGCGCGAAAAACTGATCTTCTGCGTCTCGGACATCGTGAAGGTGAACGATTGGCAATGCCTCTACGTCCGCGACGAAAAACTCGCTTCAAAGAAGGATATTTACGCCGGCGTCACCGACCCGAAACTCCGCAAGCGGATCGAAAAGAACTACAAGAAGTTCCAAAAGAAAAAGAAGACGCCGTCGTCGATCATCGATACGGTGCGGCTCTTTGATCTCAGGACGGGCGCGGCGTCGACCGTCGCGTATCTCGAACCCTACCCGACCAAGAGCTCCCTCAAACGCGAGCGGAAAGCCCTGCTCAAAAAGAACTGAACCGAACCGAAAAAACGCGCCCGCGAAGGCAAGTCCTTCGCGGGCGTTTTGTTTTACGGAAAAGGGCGGGGGTCCCCTGAAAAGAGGTCTTTTCGGGGGGGTTACAGCGCGCGCTTCACGGCGTCCACCGCGATCCGCGCGGCGTCCTCCGCCGTCGGGGTCTCGAGCGAACAGCCGGCGGCGCGGGCGTGTCCGCCCCCGCCGAGGGTCGCGGCGACCTTCGCGACGTCGAGCCCCGTGCTCCGGAGCGAAACTTTATACTTTCCGTCGGGAGACTGCTTGACCGCGAGGGCGATCTCGACCCCCTCGAGCGAGCGGACGACGTCGATCGCCGTCTCGAAATGCTCGTCGAGAAGCCCCAGCTCGTCCCGGGTCGCGTCGGTGACCGTCACCCACGCGATCCTGCCGTCGTCGCTCCGACGGATGTGCGAGGCGACGTACCCCTCGGCGGCGAGGATCTCCGCCGTTTTCACGTCGAAGAGCAGCCGGTTGATCTCTGGGGCGTTCGCGCCCCGCTCGATCAGTTCCGCCGCGATCCGGTGGGTGCGCGGGGTGACGTTCGAGTATTTGAAGCAGCCCGTGTCCGAGGAGATCGAGGCGAAGATCGCGTCGACGGCGAAGGGGGGCAGAGCGGAAAGCGCGCCCCGCTCGACGAGGGCGAGCGACAGGTCGTAGACGATCTCGCCGACGGCGGACGCGTCGGCGCAAAGATAGCGCGGGCAGAACGCCACGCCGCGCTCGTGGTGGTCGATCATGAACGTCGGGGCGAGAGGACCCGTAAAGACCTCCTGCAGCTTCCCGAGTTGCTGGGGCGACGCCACGTCGACGGCGATCACCGTCGCGCCGACGGGATAGTCCTTTCGCGGGGCGAACCATTCGTTATCCGACAGAAACGCCAGCCGCCGCGGGATCACGTCGGGCGAGACGACGGCGGGGGTTTTTCCCATCGCCGCGAACAGCGCCGCGAGCGCGGCGCAGGAACCCACCGTGTCGCCGTCGGGGCGCGTGTGGGTCAGAAGGATCGGGTTTTCGGCGCCGATCACGCGATCGACGAGTTCCCGAAAGGACAGGTCGTTCATTTTTCGTCTCCTCCGTTTTCGTCCGTCGCCGCCTCGCGCGCGGCGCGCTCGGCGTCGATTTCGCGCAAGAGTTCCGAGATCCGCGCCCCGTGCTCGATCGAGCCGTCGGGGATAAAGGAGAGTTCGGGCGTGATCCGCAGGTTCAAAGACGCCGCCAGCCGGCAGCGGAAGAGCCCCGCCGCCCCCGTGAGCGCCCGCTTCGCTTCGACGGGGTCGCCCATCGAGGAGAAGTAGACCTTCGCGATCTTCAGATCCTTCGTCACGTCGGCGCGGGTGATCGAGACCATGTTCGATACGATCCGGGGATCCCGGACGTCGCGCAGCGCGAGCGCCAACTCCTGCGCCACCGCGTCGTTGATCCTGCCCTGCCTGTACTTTGCCATTTTCGTATTCCTTTTCTTTTGATGAATTCTTTTGTTATTCGTCCTGCGGGACTTCTTCGACCGTGACGCCGAAGAGCCCGGCTACGCGCTCGGCTGTGCGCCGGAAGCGTTCGGGACCGTCGCTGACGAGCACACGGAGTTTGCCCTCGCCGCGCTCGGCTTGCCCCTCGGCGGACGCCGTCAGCGCGCTTGCCGCCGCCTCGCCGCAGTCGTAAAGCGGCACGCCCGGAAAGAGCTGGGCGATCAGGGGCGAGAGCCGCCGGAAATGCGTGCAGCCGAGCAGGACGGAGTCGGGGAAGAAGGTCTGCCCCGGCAGAAGCGTCCGCCCGACGAGCGAAAGCAGGGCGGGGTCGTTCTTCGCGCAGAACCCGCACTCGACGAGCGACACGAAGAGCGGACAGCCGAGCGAGAGCGTCGCGACCCCGGGGATCTTCTCCGCGAGCGCCGTTTCGTAGGCGCGGGAGTTCGCCGTCGCCTCGGTCGATAGGATCAGGACCCGCCGTTTTCCGTCCGACGCGATCCGCTCGACCACGGGCAGGATCACGCCCGACACGGGACAGTGCGCGGCGGCGGCGATCTCGTCGAGCCCGACGGCGGAGACCGTGCCGCAGGCGACCTGCAAAAAGTCGACGCCGAAGAGACGGAACTTTTCGCCCGCCTCCCGCGCGAAACGGCGGATCAGGGCGGGGGAGCGCGACCCGAAGGGGAGACGCGCGGTGTCGGCGTAGTAGAGCAGATCGGCGCGGGGGAGCGCGCGGCGGAGCGACGCGAGAACGGACAGCCCCCCGACCCCGCTGTCAAAGACCCCGATCACGCTCTCGCCTCCGTCGCAAACGACGCAAGTCGCCGGACCAGGGCGGTGAAGTCGAGTCCCGTCGCGGCACAGAGCCGCGGGAACATGCTTTTGTCGGTCAGACCCGGCAGCGCGTTCACCTCGTTCAAAAGGAACGAGCGTTCGCCCGTGACGAAGAAATCGACCCGCGCGTAGTGGCGGCAGCCGAGCGTGCGGAAGGCGAGAAGCGCCGTTTCGCACAGTTCGACCGAGAGGGCGGCGGGGAGATCGGCGGGGATCCGGGTCGCGGCGCCCGCGCCGTATTTGGCGGTATAATCGTAAAACTCCGCCCCGCCGTAAAACAGTTCCCCGGGCGGCGTGGCGACGGGTTCGCCGGTTTCGTTTTCGATCACGCCGACCTCGATCTCGCGTCCGACGATCCGGGGCTCGAAGAGGAGCAGGCGGTCGGTCGTTTTCGCGTCGGCGATCCGGGACAGGAGTTCCGCGCGGTTGCGCGCGACGCCCGCGCCGATCGAACTGCCCGAGCGCGCCGGCTTGACGAAGAGAGGATAGCCGAGTTCGTTTTCGGCGCGAAGGACGGCGTCGCCGTCGTCGTCCCCGACCGTTTCCGCAAAGCCGCCCGCGACCGGGATCCCGGCGGCGGAGAGCAGGGTTTTGGTCAGGTGCTTGTTCATTGAAACGGCGCACGCCTCGGCGCCCGAGCCCGCGTAGGGGATCGAGAGCAGATCGAGCGCGCCCTGCAGCCGCCCGTCCTCGGTCGCGCCGCCGTGAACGGCGGGCAGGATCCCGGAGAGCGGGAGAAATCCGCCCGCGCGGAGAAGAACGCCGCCCCGGACCGGGTCGCAGGGAGAAAGCGTCGCCGGATCGACGTCGGACAACCCGGTTTTCAGGGAGGAGGCGCCGCCCGTGAAAAGAAAGAGTCGCCCGTCCCGGGCCATCCAAAGGGCAAGACGCGGGATCCCCGCGCGGTCGAGCGCCGGGAGGATCGCGGCGGCGGAGAGAAGCGAGACCTCGTATTCGTTGCTTTTCCCACCGAAGAGAACGCCCAAAATCGGCTGTGTCATTGCCGCCCCCGAAGAACAGAATTCCGCTTTCGCGGTCGTTCTATTCTATGCCGGGGCGCAAGCCGTGGTTCAGGGGCGCGACAGGATCGCGACCCGCGGGTTGCCTCCGTAGTCGGGAAGGACCGTCGGCGAGGCGCCGACCGCCCGGAAGAGCGCGGACACGGCGCCCTCTTGGTCATACCCGATCTCGAGCAGCGCAAGCCCGTTCGGTTTGAGCAGATCGGGCAGTCGCCGGGCGATCTCCCGGTAGAAGTCCAGCCCGTCGTCGCCCCCGTCGAGCGCCGCTTCGGGTTCGCGAAGAACCTCGGGAGACAGGGTCGGGATTACCCCTCGCGCGATATAGGGGGGGTTGCAAAGAAGCGCGTCAAAACGGGAGATTTCGGAGGGTAGAGCAAAGAGATCGGCGCAGACGGCAGACAGTCGGTCGGAGACGCCGTTTCGCTCCGCGTTCTCGCGCGTCAGCGCGACGGCTTCGGGCGACAGATCGACCGACACGCAAGAAAGGTCCGGGCGATTCGCGAGCGTCGAGATCCCGATGCAGCCCGACCCGCAGCAGAGGTCGCAGATCCTCGCCCCGCGAGGGATCCGCGCGATCGCCTCTTCGACCAGCCGTTCGGTGTCAGCGCGCGGGATCAGCACGCCCGGCGCGATCCGGTAGGTCTCGCGGAAAAAGTCCGCCTCGCCGAGCAGATAGGCGAGCGGCTCGCGCGACAGCCGTTTTTCCAGCAGGGCGTTCAGCGCGGGATCGTCGCAAGCGGGATCCCCGCCGATCAAGCGATGCGGGGGAAGCCCCGTCACGCGGCAAAAGAGCAGGCGCGCTTCCACGTCGGCGTCTTCGATCCCGCCGTCGGCAAGCCGCCGTCGGAGTTCAGAGAGCGTCATCGGGTTTCGGCTCGTCGCCGTCCGGCGCGTCTTCGGCGGGGGTCGCCTCGGCTTCGTTTTGCGCGGGCTCTTCGGCGGGCGCGACCTCTTCGGCGGCGCCGTCGGTTGCCGCTTCTTTTGCGGGCTCGTCCTCGGCTTTTTCCTTCGGGCGGTAGGTCACGGCGTCGCGGTCGAAATCGGGAAAGGCGTCGACGTGCGCGTATTTGAGCGCGGTGATCGCGACCTCGAGCTGCCCCTCGTCGGGCTCGCGGGTCGTGATCCGCTGGAACCAGAGCCCCGGCGCCGAGAGGATGCGGGTGATCACGTTGTCGTGCTTCCCGGCGAACATGATATACTCGAACCCGACCCCGACGACCAGCGGCAGGACCAACAGCCGGATGCCCGTGTAGAGCAGGTGGTTTCCGATCACCGACGCGGGCAGGAAGATCCGCAGCAGCACGCCGATCACGATCCCGAGAGCCAGCATCACGAACAGGAAACTCGTCCCGCAGCGGGGGTGGAAACGGGTGTGGCGTTTCGCGTTCGCGGGGGTCAGTTCGTCGCCCGACTCGTAGCAGGCGATGCTCTTGTGCTCCGCCCCGTGGTATTCAAAGGTGCGGCGGATGTCGGGCATCAGCGAAACGAGAATTAAATATAAAAGGAAGAAAGCGATCTTGATCGCGCCCTCGATCACGGCGCCCCAGACGCCGAGCGAGACGTCGAAGAGTTTTTCGATCCCCGCGACGGCGATCTTCGGAAGGAACAGGAAGAGCGCCACGGCGAGAACCACGCCGAGAATCGTCGCCACCACCGAAACGGCGGCGAACGCCGATTTTGAGGGCGCGTCGTCCTCCTCCGAGGCGGCGACCTCCGCCGAGGCGGTCAGCGTCTTCATACTGAGGATCAGCATTTCGACGAAGTTGATCACCCCGCGCAGGATCGGGATATTCAGGATCTTGTGTTTTTTGCGCACCGAGACGAACTCGTCGGGGATGACGGTGATCGCCCCGCTCGGCAGCCGGCAGGCGGTCGCGGTACGCGTCCCCGCCTTCATCATCACGCCCTCGAGTACGGCTTGCCCGCCCACCTGGTTCAGACGGCAGTTCTTCGGTTTTTTCGTCTTCATCGTAAAAAGCCCGTCGCTTTCCTTGTCTTTCGACCGTTTTTCGGTCGATCCGTCCATTATTATACCATAGGAAAAGAGCAAAAGAAAGGGCGTTTTCCAAAAAAGAGCGCTTTTTTGAAAAAACCCGAAAAAAATTAAAAAAACCTCTTGACAAAATCGGGGGG
>CAMJDE010000057.1 GCA_946404295.1 uncultured Clostridia bacterium
CCGAGCCCCGCAGGGTGAGGCAGCAGGTTGAGTTTGCCACAGGCAAACTCACAGGCGAGCCGCTTGCGGCTCGGTAGACGAATAGGCACTTGCGCCGTCCTGTCGTCTGCTTCGACTATACGCAAGCGCACCCCCGCGCAGGGCCACGCTCCGTTTGCTCCCGAAAAAGAAAAAACAGGATCAAATATCACACAACCCCGACCTCTGTTTTTGTGACAAGTCGATCAGCGGTTAAAAATTATTAACAATGCATTTAAAGCTTGTTAACATTTTCGGGAAGGGGGTAGTGTTACAATGAAACAAGGATACCTATTCTTTAGAATAAGACACAAAAGGAGCATCACTAATGAAAAAAGTATTGGCGATCATTCTTTGCTTGTCCATCTGCTTGTTTGCGTTCGGCTGTGCTTCCTCCAACTCCGGAAACGACGACGCGGGACAGAACGGCGGAAACGGGATCGGTTCCGACAACGGCAATTCCGGCGGAAACAACGGGAACGGACAGACCGGAAGCGGCAACAAAGACCGTGTGAAGACCCAAGACGAAGTTGCGGATCTGATCGGGGAAAAGTACCTGATTTCGGTCGAGGTGGACAGTTCCTACACCGACGGGAACGGTCAGCGCGTCGAAGAATCGGTCGGCTATACGACCGTTTCGGACGGCGTTTACTCCTATTGGGGAACAAGCGTTGAAAATCTGGAAAACGGATCTCTGTATAAGAGATGCGCCGACGATTCGCTTGCGGTGTACGATTACAACGAAGAGACGGGCGAATACGACAGAATGAGCGTGTTCCCGACGGAAATCAATCCGTTCAGATCGGTCAGCGTGATTTTCCTTGCCGATCCGGAGATCGAGTTTACGACGAAGACCAGCACGACGTTTCTCGGCAGACCGTGTACGCAGTATAACTATCAGCTGTCGGAAGCTTCGCTCGGCGGCTCGGCGTCGGTTGAAAAGGTATGGATCATCGATAACGCGACCGGCGCTTGCCTGAAGTTCAACGGAAGCGTGACCGGCAACGGCTTCGGCGTCAGCAGCGGCGCCTCCGGGAACTTTGAAGTGGTGCGCTTTGAGCTGGGCGCCGCGGTGGATCAATGCATCAGCGGCATCGTCGAAAAGATCTCGATCAACGAGTGGGACGTCAGCGTTCTTGAGAAACTGGGGTTGAGAGACGCCGGCGGCAGTCACCTTGCTCTGAACGATATTCTGCAAGCCGCGAACGTCGACGCCGCCAAACTGCAGGTGCGTGAAGTCGAGAACGAGGTTTACGAAGATACCGGAAACGGCAATTACAGCACGCAGTATTTTGCAAAACTGTCCGAAACCGAGGGCGAAGAACTCGTCAGAACGATCATTACCAACCTGTATCAATGCGGCGCCAAGTACAACGACGAGGGAACGCTGTTCGCCGATCCCCTTGACGAACCGTTGTGCTATATCGACAGAGACGGAAACGTGAGTTATTCGTTTATGGCGACGCCGGGCGCGGGCGACCCCTATCTTGAAGTGCGCGGCGAATGGAACCCCTACGTCAATGGCGGCGTTTGGTCGATCGATTTGTCCGTATATTATCACAACTGATCGAACCGAAACGTCCGGTTTGCCGGGAGCGGTCGCTTGACCGCTCCCGGCTTTCTTTTCCCCGTATAAAGATAAGCAACCGTTTTGCAAGAACGGTTGCTTATCTCACTTTTCGCGTATCAACGCCCCTTGCTTTTCGGCGGCGGATCGGGTATAATAAATGTAAAGAAGAAGCTCCGGTTTCAGTAATAGTGAGGGAGAGACAATGAAAAAAGAAGAACTGATACTCACTGCGGAATGGGACAAAACCTTTCCGAAAAGCGACAGGGTCGATCACGGCAAAGCGACCTTCGTCAACCGCTACGGCATCACGCTGGCGGCGGATCTTTACGTACCGAAAAGCGCAAGCGGAAAGATGCCCGCGATCGCCGTCTGCGGTCCGTTCGGCGCGGTCAAGGAGCAATGCGCGGGGCTCTACGCGCAGACGATGGCGGAACGCGGCTACCTGACGCTTGCCTTCGATCCGTCGTTTACCGGCGAGAGCGGCGGCAACGTCCGCTTTATGGCGTCGCCCGACGTCAACACCGAGGACTTTATGGCGGCGGTGGATTACCTGTCTCTCCGGGAGGACGTCGACCCGGACCGGATCGGCATCATCGGGATCTGCGGTTGGGGCGGAATGGCGCTCAATACGGCGGCGCTCGACACGCGCGTCAAGGCGACCGTCGCCGCGACGATGTACGATATGACCCGCGTCAACGCGAAGGGTTATTTTGACGCGGAGGACAGCGAGGAGGCGCGCTACCGCAAAAAAGCCGCCCTGTGCGCGCAGCGGCTGAAAGACCTTGCAAACGGTTCCTATCAACTCGGCGGCGGAGTGGTCGATCCGCTGCCCGCGGACGCGCCCTTTTTCGTCAAGGATTACTACGATTACTACAAAACGCCGCGCGGGTATCATCCGCGCTCGCTCAACTCGAACGACGGCTGGAACGTGATCGGCTGCGAGTCGTTTCTCAATCAGCCGATCCTGCAGTATGCAAACGAGATCCGCTCCGCCGTTCTGATCGTTCACGGCGAAAAGGCGCACTCCCTCTATTTCGGTCGCGACGCCTACGAGAATATGATCCGGGGCAGCAAATACGCGGACAATAAGGAATTGCTGATCGTCAAGGGAGCGGTGCACACCGACCTCTACGACGGAGGCGGAAAAAACGCGATCCCGTTTGACAAGATCGACGCGTTTATGAGGAGATATCTCAAATGAGTCACGCGTTGGTCCGATCCCGTAATCTTCTCCTCGCCGTCGCGCTCTGCCTTGCGATCCTTCTCGCCGGATGCGGAGCGCCGACGACGACGGCGACGAGCGAAGAAAGCGAGCCCGCGGGCGAAACGACGGCGACGAGCGAAGAAAGCAAGCCCGCGGGCGAAACGACGGTGCAGGCAACCGAGGAGGAAACGACCGTGAACGGTACGATGAAACTGTATATAGGAGAGATCGAAGTCCCCGTCTCGTGGCTGGAAAACGAGTCGGTCGCGGCGCTGAAAGAACTGGCGAAGGGCGGCTTGACCATCGAGGCGTCGATGCACGGCGGGTTTGAACAGTACGGACCGCTCGGCGCGGATCTGCCGAGAAACGACAAAGAGACCGTGACCGCCCCCGGCGATATCGTACTCTACTCCGGGAATCAGATCGTCGTGTTCTACGGCACCAATACGTGGCGCTACACGCGTCTGGGACACGTCGCGCTCTCGCAGGCGGAGTTGACCGACCTGCTCGCGAACGGAAACGTCAGAATAACGCTGCAAAGCGAGTAAAGGAGAAAATAAAATGAAAAAACAGATCAAAACGACCGAAGCGATCTTTCCGATGCCGGTGCTTCTCATCTCGACCTTCAACGAGGACGGGAGCGTCGACGTGATGAACGCGGCGTGGGGCACGATGCTCGCCAGCGATACGGTCGCGCTCAACCTGACCGAAACGCACACCACCGTAAAGAACCTCAAGGCGCGCGGGGGGTTCGTCGTGCATATCGCCGACGCGAAGCACGTCGCCGAGGCGGACTGGTTCGGCTGCGTACACGGAAGCGCGGATCCCGACAAATTCAAAAAGTCGGGCTTGACCTTTGAAAAATCGACGCTCGTCGACGCGCCGATCATCAACGAACTGCCGATCGCCATGGAATGTGCGTTCGTCGAATACCAGAACGACGAGACCGGGATCGGCGTGATCGGCAAGGTCCTCCGCACGACGGTCGAGGAATCCAAAATGAAGGACGGAAAGGTCGACGTCGACGCGCTCGAAGCGATCGCGTTCGATCCCTACACCCACGGCTATTACAAGGTCGGCGGCAGGGTCGGAGAGGCGTTCAAGGACGGCTTGAAGCTGAAATGACGAGCGTCACGGTCAATCTGTACTACACCGGACGGAACGGTTCCGCCCGCGCTTTCGTGAACGAAATGACCGAAAGCGGGATCGTCGACGCGATCCGTCGGGAAGAGGGCAATCTGCGGTACGCCTATTTCTTCTCCGCGGACGATCCGGAAACGGTGCTGCTGATCGATTCGTGGGACGGTCAGGCGGCGCTGGATCGACACCACGCAAGCCCGCTGATGGCACGGATCGCGGCGCTTCGCGAAAAATACGATCTTCACACGAGAGCGGAGCGCTTTATCCCGTCGGAGGGGGAACCCTCGGACGAACGGTATCTCCGAAAATAAGAAAAGAGGTCGGTTATGAAAGAGAAAATCGTACAGACCGCGGGCAGGGCCGCGCTCGGTGATTTTGCGCCCGCGTTCGCGCACTACAACGACGATATCCTGTTCGGCGAGAACTGGAACGACGGGGACGTCGACCTGAAAACGAGATGTATCGTTACCGTCGTTTCGCTGATGGCGCAGGGGATCGCCGACGGCAGTCTGCGGTATCACCTTGAAAACGCCAAAGCCCATGGCGTATGCCGCAAGGAAATGGCGGCGATCATCACGCACGCCGCGTTCTACGTCGGCTGGCCGAAAGCGTGGGCAGCGTTCCGTCTGGCGAAGGAGGTCTACGGGGAAAGCGCCGCCGCGTCGACCGAAAGAGACGATTACCAAAACTCGATCTTCTTCCCCATCGGAGAGGAAAACCCCTACGGCAGCTATTTCGTCGGCAAGAGTTACCTCGCGCCGCTGTCGACCGATCCGCTGCCGCTCTATAACGTCACGTTCGAACCCGGTTGCCGCAACAACTGGCACGTCCACCGCGCAAAAACCGGCGGGGGGCAAACCTTGATCTGCGTCGGCGGGCGCGGGTATTACCGGGAATGGGGAAAAGACCCCGTCCCCCTGACGCTGGGCAGCGTCGTCAATATTCCCGCAAACGTCAAACATTGGCACGGCGCGGCGCCCGACAGTTGGTTTTCTCACCTTGCCGTCGAGATCCCCGGCGAGGGCGCCTCTACCGAATGGTGCGAGCCGGTCTCTGACGAAGAATACGCCCGCCTGAAATCGGGCGACTGACCCTTGCGGAGGTAACGATGACGCAAACGAACGAAGCCGCAGCGCTCTCCGACCTGCCCGAACTGATGCGCGGGCTGCTCTCGGGCGAGAGCGACGAGATCGCCGATCTGGCGAACGCCGCCGCGCTGATCTACGATACCGTCCCCGACCTGAACTGGGCGGGGTTCTACCGCCTGCTGCCGGACGGCGAACTGATCCTCGGTCCGTTCCAGGGCAAACCCGCCTGCGTTCGGATCAAGGCGGGGCGCGGCGTCTGCGGCAAAGCCGTTGAAAGCGGCGAGCCGCTCGTCGTCCCCGACGTCCACGCTTTTCCGGGTCACATCGCCTGCGACGCCGCGTCGGCGTCGGAGATGGTCGTCCCGCTCCGCCGCAAAGACGGTACGGTTTTCGGCGTGCTCGACCTCGACAGCGCGACCCCCGCCCGCTTCGCCCCGA
This sequence comes from uncultured Clostridia bacterium, assembly GCA_946404295.1. Lineage (GTDB taxonomy): Bacteria > Bacillota > Clostridia > Oscillospirales > CAG-272 > UBA1740. Next base: position 5,459 of record CAMJDE010000057.1, read on the forward strand.
TCCGTGAGATCATCCTCGCGACGGCAAAGGTGATCGAAGAGGCGGTGGGGTGATCTAAAGAAAGATCACGCGCCAATGTATGGAAAATATAAAAAGGTTTACGTTGTAACCTACAAAGCATTCGGCAGGATTTGCGGAATCTGTCCAAATTTCAAACAGGAGAAATGAAAATGGGATCAAAAAACAGATTGAGAAATGCGGAAGACAAGTACATAGAAGAGTTGCACGAATGGTTGACGAACCCCAAAAACGAGGATTTGCCCAACGAAGTGGTAACTCCTAAAATTGAAGCCGCTTTCCACGCGTTTCTGCAGGAGCTTCTTCAGAACGAGGATGAATGCGCCGCGTATATATCAGCGGGTGGCGTGATGAATGAACTCGATTTGCTCCCATTGATTTTTGAACATTTCAAAAGCCGCAAAATCTATGAAGCAATAAAATCCAATTGTGAGGTTGCTTTCTCTCACAAGTTGTTTACCGAATCCGAAGAAATCGAACGGAAAAGAAGAGAAATGCTTTCGTGTATGGAAACCTTTTTCTAAACGGATTGGAAAACTAATTAGAGTCGGCTTCATCTGTCATAACAGAGATAACGACAAACCCCGATTGGAAAAAGATTTCTGCAGAATAGTGAACGCGAAATCAAACAATACGCATTCAATGATATCGGAAAAGGAGGTAAGAAAAAATATGTTAAGCGAACTGCAAAAAAGCGAATTCACTCCAAGAGCCAAACAAGTGGCAAGAACAATACTTGATTCGTTAGGAATATCCGAATTTATTGACGATACCGGTGATTTTATCGAAACGCTGGATTGCAAGGTTGCAGGTTTGGTTTCTGCGAAAGAGGCAGGAGAAAACATCGACGAAGAATTGTTGAAAATATATGACCTGCTTACCGATATCGTTTTGGATAACGAAAACGATATAGAGTTTCTCAACGCATTGTTCTTTTGAAGTGATCGGCGGTCAACGTTTGAGCCCCGCAACTTGATAATTGACTTTTTTTACACAAAACCCCCGCGTGTGCATTCGCACACGCGGGGGTTTGCGTTTGGGTCGTTCAGGGATCACCCGATCTTCGGCAGTCTCGCGCGGTAGGCGGCGAGTTCGTCGTCGGTCGGGATATAGTCGGACATCTGTCCGTCGTGGAACTTCTCGTAGGCGACCATATCGAAGTAGCCGGTGCCGGTAAGTCCGAAGACGATGGTCTTCTCTTCCCCGGTCTCCTTGCACTTGAGCGCCTCGTCGATGGCGACGCGGATGGCGTGGGAGCTTTCGGGCGCGGGCAGGATGCCCTCGACGCGGGCGAAGAGTTCCGCCGCCTCGAAGACGTCGGTCTGCTTGACCGAGGTCGCTTCCATCAGACCGTCGTCGTAGAGCTGCGAGAGGATGCTGCTCATGCCGTGGTAGCGAAGCCCGCCGGCGTGGTTGGCGGAGGGGATGAAGTCGGAGCCGAGCGTATACATCTTCGCGAGCGGGCAGACCATACCGGTATCGCAGAAGTCGTAGGCGTAGACGCCGCGAGTGAAGCTCGGGCAGGACGCCGGCTCGACCGCGATGATGCGGTAGTCGGCTTCGCCGCGCAGTTTCTCGCCCATAAAGGGAGCGATCAGACCGCCGAGGTTCGAGCCGCCGCCGGCGCAGCCGATGATGATATCGGGTTTGATGCCGTACTTGTCGAGCGCGGTCTTGGTCTCAAGACCGATCACCGACTGGTGCAAAAGAACCTGGTTCAGCACGCTGCCCAGCACGTAGCGATAGCCCTCGCTCTTGACGGCGACCTCGACCGCCTCGGAGATCGCGCAGCCGAGCGAACCGGTCGTGCCGGGATGCGCCTCGAGGATCTTGCGTCCGACCTCGGTCTCGGTCGACGGGGACGGGGTGACCGACGCGCCGTAGGTGCGCATCACCTCGCGGCGGAAGGGCTTTTGCTCGTAAGAGACCTTGACCATAAAGACCTTGCAGTCGAGGTCGAAGAACGAGCAAGCCATCGAGAGGGCGGTGCCCCATTGACCCGCTCCGGTTTCGGTCGTCACGCCCTTCAGCCCCTGCTTCTTCGCGTAGTACGCCTGCGCGATCGCGGAGTTCAGTTTGTGGCTTCCGCTCGTGTTGTTGCCCTCGAACTTGTAGTAGATCTTCGCCGGGGTGCCGAGTTTCTCTTCGAGGAAGTACGCCCGGACGAGCGGCGAGGGGCGGTACATCTTGTAGAAATTGAAGATTTCTTCGGGAATGTCGAAGAAGCGCGTGTCGTTGTCGAGTTCCTGCTTGACGAGTTCGGAACAGAAGACCGGCTCGAGTTCCTCGGCTTTCATCGGTTTTCCGGTCCCGGGATTGAGCAGGGGCGCCGGCTTGTTCTTCATATCGGCGCGCAGGTTGTACCATTGCTTCGGGAGTTCGCTTTCGTTCAGATAAATCTTGTAGGGAACGTTCTGTGCCATTGTGTTTTCCTCCGTTTGGTCGCTTTCGTTGCCTCTGTCCTCAAATGTTTGTTCGCGTGGTCGCCGGGGGGCGGACGGAACGAAAAAAACAAGACCCGTCCCCGACTTCTTGCCGGGACAGGTCCAAACCTGCGGTGCCACCCTGCTTGACGCTTGCGCGCCCACTTTACGCATACGCGAATATGCCGACGTTTGTTAACGGAGCGTCCGCTCCGGCTCGCATACTCGCCACCCGGCTTTCCGCTCGCCCTCGGAAGTCCATTCGATCCCGCTCTGCCTGCCGCGATCCCAGCGCCCGCGACTCTCTGGAAGACGATCTCGGAACCTACTTACCCTTCCTCATCGGTTTACTTGATTGTAGCACAGCGTTTTTGTCTTGTCAAGGGGTTTTCCAAAAAAAGTTTTTCCGTGACGAAACGCAAAAAAGGCGGGCGTTTCCGCCCGCCCGTTTGTCGAAGATCGTTATTCGATCTGCAAACTTTGCTTCTCGACCGGCTTGCTCTGCTTCTTCGGCAGGGTAAGCGTCAGAACGCCATTGTCGAGTTTCGCCTTGATGCCGTCGCGCTCGATCTCCGAGACGTCGAACGACCGGCTGTACTCCCCGTAGGTGCGTTCGCAGCGCAGATAACCGTTCTGCTTCTCCTTGTCCTCGTACTCGGAGTGCCGCTCCGCCTTGATCGTCAGCGTGTCGCCCTCGATATCGAGGTGGATATCCTCCTTCGAGAAGCCCGGCAGATCGCATTCGACGAGATACTTGTCGCCCTGATCCCGGACGTCGGTGCAAAACGACGCGAGTTCCGAACCGCGGAAGAACCCGTCGAACGGGCCGCCGAACAACCGTCTCTCCATATCCCGCATCTCGCGGAACGGATCGTAGGTCACTTCATTCTGATTTTTCCGATAAGGGGTAATACCGAACATAAAAATCCCTCCTTTTGTTCGTACGTTTCCCTTCCGCCTCGTTCACTCTTCCGGTGAAGCGGAACCGGAACCGGATCTTTCTTTGCCCATCGGGCATCACCTCTTTTTCATTTCCGTCTTTAGTATAGCCCGGAAAATCGCATATTATGTGAACGAAGATCGCAAACTTTGTAAATATTAGCACTCGGAGCGTGAGAGTGCTAAAAACGCGCCGAAAAGCCCTCGCGTCGGGCGAACCGACGCGGACTTGCAAGAAAGATAATT
>CAMJDE010000058.1 GCA_946404295.1 uncultured Clostridia bacterium
ATACGCCGCGCGCACCGAGATCGGTGCGCGCGGCGTTTCGTTTTCTTTTTTTACTGTTCCGACGACGTCAGGGTCAGGGTCGCCACGACGGCGATGTGATCCGAAAGCCCGGTGTTGACGGCGCGGAAGTCGGACATTTCCAGTCCCTTGACGATGATATCGTCGACCGGCCACTCGAGCCCGCCGGTCCTCGACCCGGTGCAGGTCAGGATCTCGCCGTAGTTGCCGAGCGTGTAGCCCGCCTCGTCGAACGGGACGAAGTAGGGTTTGTAGTAGGCGTTCCAGTCGCCCATCATCACGACGTACTCTTCGTCCTTGTAGAGATCGATCAGTTCGGCGATCTGCGCCTGGCAGACCGTGTCGGGATCGCGGTCGTCGTCAAAGGCGAGGTGCGTGAAGACGAAGTGGACGGTCTTGCCCCCGACGACCAGTTCGGCGGTCATATAGTAGTAATATTCCGCCTTGTTGGTCGAGGAATAGAGGAGCGTCACGCCCTGATTGCATTCAAAATCGTGGACTTGGATGTTTTGAAGTGGCAGGCGAGAGAAAACGGCGTTGCAGCTGAAGTGCCGCTGCGGACCCGCGTAGTAGATCGGGGTCGGGTCGCTGAAAAGCGCGTCCTGTGCGAGATAGTCGCCCGACGAAGTGAACTGACGGCTGTACTCGTTGACGCAGAGGAGGTCGGCGTTAAGCCCTTCGATATACGCGCGGTATTTCGCCGACTCGGTTTCGTAAGCGGAGGCGGAGATCCTCGAATCGCGGGCGTTGCCCATGGCGAAATGCCCGATGTTCCAGGTCGCGACGGTGAAGGTGGTCGGGCAGTCGCCGCTCATAAAGCGCGCGGTGTAGACGGCGTCCTCCTTCACGGCGACGATCTCCTTGTCCCACCCGACGAAGATCTGTCCCTCGGGCGCCTCGGGCGTGACGGGACAGACGGGCGTTTCGTTCGCTTCAATCGAGAGGGGATATTCGTTCTCCCCGACCTTGAACGTGACCGAATAGTAGCGGGTCGCGTATTCGTATTTCGCGGTATAGATCTCGAACCTTTTGCCCGCCATATTCTCGGCGGTCGGGGCGACGAGTTCCTTATCCCACCCCGTGAAGGTGCCGACCTTGGTCAGCGTGAGGTCGGGGCGGTCGTAGTCCTTGGGCGGGGTCGGGATCTCTCCCTCGTGCGTCGGGGCTTGGAAGATGCCGGATTTCAGATTGAAGCGGACGTCGTAGACCGTCAGACCGTATTCGCCGACGTTCGCCGTATAGGTGACGTTTTCGGTCGCGGGGACGATCTCTTTATCCCACCCGACGATCTTGTAATAATGTTCGGTCGTTTCCCACGCGGTATCGCCGGGGTAGACGGGGGTCTCGCCGTCGGCGACGGTCAGTTTCGTTTCGGTCCCGTTGACCGAGAAGGTGACGACGTGGGTCCCGTCGGAGTCGGTCGTTTCGGCGGTCGTTTCGGGTGCGGGCGCGTCGGAGTCGGTCGTTTCGGCGGTCGTGTCGGGTGCGGGCGCGTCGGAGGCGCCGCAGGCGGCAAGCAGGATCAGGATCGGGACAAGCAGAAGACAGAGCAGGCGTTTGGCTTTCATTTTCAGTTCCTCCGGGAGGTTATTCGGGTCAAAAAACGACCCGTCAACAAAGTAGATTATCATTATAACGCTTTTTTGCAAAAAAAGCAACACAAAAAAAGAAAAAATCCTGCGCGCATTTCAAAAGCGCGCAGGAAAAAGAGTACGTTCACGTTTTGCACCCGAGCAAAGGACGCATATCGCGTTGCGCCGTCCGGCGCAACGTATCGCGCGCCCAAGGCGCCTGTCGTCACGACACCGTGAGTTCTCCGTCCTTTACGTCGACCGTAAGGGTCGTGCCGGGAGCGGGATCGTTTGCGAGGATCGTGCGGGCGATCAGCGTTTCGAGTTTCGATTGCAGATAGCGCTTCATCGGGCGGGCGCCGTAGACGGGATCGTAGCCCGCGTCGGCGATCAGATCCTTCGCCGCATCGGTCAATTCCAGCGTCAGGTTCTTGTCGGCGAGTCTGCGTTTCAGTCCATCGAGCAAGAGATCCGCGATCCTGACGATATTCTCGCGGGTCAGCGGGCGGTAGAAAACGATCTCGTCCAGACGGTTTAAGAACTCGGGACGGAAGGACGCTTTCAGGAGCCGATCGACCCCCTCGCGCGCCGTTTTCGAGATCTCGCCCGACGGCTCGATCCCGTCGAGGATCAGGTCGGAGCCGAGATTGCTCGTCAGGATCAGGATGGTGTTCTTGAAGTCGACGGTGCGCCCCTGACTGTCGGTGATCCGCCCGTCGTCGAGGACTTGCAGAAGGATGTTGAACACGTCGGGGTGCGCCTTTTCCACCTCGTCGAAGAGCACGACCGAGTAGGGGTGACGCCGCACCGCCTCGGTGAGCTGCCCGCCTTCGTCGTAGCCGACGTATCCCGGAGGCGCGCCGATCAGGCGCGAGACCGAGAACTTTTCCATATACTCGGTCATATCGATCCGGATCAGGTTCTTTTCGTCGTCGAAGAGCGCCTCTGCGAGCGCCTTCGCGAGTTCGGTCTTGCCGACGCCGGTCGGGCCGAGGAACAGAAACGATCCGAGCGGACGGTTCGGGTCCTGGATCCCCGCGCGGGAACGCAGGATCGCGTCGGCGACCCGCGAGACGGCTTCGTCCTGCCCGATCACGCGGCGGTGCAGAACGTCGTCGAGGTGGAGCAGTTTTTCGCGCTCGCCCTCCATCAGCCGGGCGACCGGGATCCCCGTCCAGCGGGCGACGATCCGCGCGATCTCCTCCTCGGTCACGGCGCGGCGCAGAAGGGAAGTCCCCTTCTCGCCCGCCTCGGCTTCGGCTTTTTCGGCTTCTTCAAGTTGTTTTTTCAGTTCGGGCAGTTTTCCGTATTTCAGTTCGGCGGCGCGGTTCAGGTCGTAGCGCGACTCGGCGGCTTCGATCTCGGCGTTGGTTCCCTCGATCTCTTCGCGGATCTTCTGCACCCTGCCGATCGCGTCCTTTTCGTTCTTCCACTTCGCCTGCATCGCGTTCATCTCGTCGCGCTTGTCGGCGAGTTCCGCCCGCAGTTTTTCAAGCCGCTCTTCCGAGAGTTTGTCGGTCTCCTTTTTCAATGCCGTCTCCTCGATCTCGAGCTGCATGATCCGGCGCGCGATCTCGTCCATCTCGGTCGGCATCGAGTTCATCTCGGTCTTGATCAGCGCGCACGCCTCGTCCACGAGGTCGATCGCCTTGTCGGGCAGGAAACGGTCGGTGATGTAGCGGTTGGAGAGGGTCGCCGCGGCGATCAGCGCCTGATCGTGGATCTTCACGCCGTGGTAGACCTCGTAGCGTTCCTTCAGCCCCCGCAGGATCGAAACCGTGTCCTCGACCGACGGCTCGTCGACCAGGACCGGCTGGAACCGCCGTTCGAGCGCGCTGTCCTTTTCGATGTATTTGCGGTACTCGTCGAGCGTCGTCGCGCCGATGCAATGCAGTTCGCCCCGCGCGAGCATCGGTTTTAACAGGTTGCCCGCGTCCATCGCGCCGTCGGTCTTGCCCGCGCCGACGATGGTGTGCAGTTCGTCGATGAAGAGAATGATCTTGCCCTCCGACGCCTTCACCTCGTTCAGCACGGCTTTCAGCCGCTCTTCAAACTCGCCCCGGAACTTCGCCCCGGCGATCAAGGCGCCCATATCGAGCGAGAAAAGGATGCGGTCGCGCAGATTCTCGGGCACGTCGCCCCGCGCGATCCGAAGCGCCAGCCCCTCGGCGATCGCGGTCTTGCCGACGCCCGGCTCGCCGATCAGGCAGGGGTTGTTCTTGGTTTTCCGCGACAGGATCCGCACCACGTTCCGGATCTCGTCGTCGCGCCCGATCACGGGATCAAGTTTCTGCGCCTTCGCCTGCGCCGTCAGGTCGGTGCCGTACTTCTTCAGAACGTCGTAGGTCGCCTCGGGGTTGTCGGTCGTCACCTGTCGGTTCCCGCGCACCTGCTTCAAGGCGGGCAGGATCGCCTCGCGTGTGATTCCGTTCTTTTTGAAGAGCGGAGCCAGCGTCGCGTCGGCGTGATCGACAAGACCGAGCAGGATATGCTCGACCGAGATATATTCGTCCCGCATCTTCTCGGCGATCTCCTCGGCGCTCGAGAGCGCGAGGTCGACGTCCCGCGAGACGTATATCCGGTCGTCGCCGCCCCCCGTCACCTTCGGCAGCCGCCCGAGCGCGATGTCGAGCGCCCCCGAAAGCAGGTTGACGTCGACCCCCGCCGCCCGGAGCAGCCCGGGGATCAGCCCGTCGCCGTCCGAGAGCAAAGCCCGCATCAGGTGGATCTGTTCCATCTGCTGATTGCCGTTCTTTTGCGTCAGGTTCTGCGCCTCGCGCAGCGCCTCGACGCTTTTTTGCGTGTATTTTTCGGGATTGACCATTCTTTTCCCCTCTTTCCGAAACCGTCCCCGACGGGCGGTTAGACTTTCTTTGACTTTCTACCGACAGTATACCCCCGACCCGTGAACGCGCATTGAATATTTCGTGAACGAATTGTAAATGTTAGCACTCAAAGGCGCAGAGTGCTAACACCTTGACGCCGCCGTAGGCGCAAAAGCGCGAAAAAAGGGAGGCGGGCGAAGAAGCGGATGAAAATCACTTGATTTTTCTTTTACGATGTTATATAATGAAAGGTGGGAACCCATTCGCCGCGCCGCGTTTGCGGCGGGCAAAAAACCGATAGGAAAGGAAACACGAACAATGGGAATCATCAAAGCGATCGCAAGCGCCGTTTCCGGCAACCTCGCCGACCAATGGCTCGAGGTACTCGAGGCGGACAACATGACCGACACCACCGTTTGCACGAAGGGGATCACGGTCCGCAAGAACGACCGCCGCTTCGGCAATAAGAAGGGGACAGAGGATCTGATCTCGAACGGGTCGATCATCCACGTTTATCCCAACCAGTTCATGATGCTGCTCGACGGCGGCAAGGTCGTCGACTATACCGCCGAGGAGGGCTACTACAAGGTCGACAACAGTTCGACCCCGTCGCTCTTCAACGGACAGTTCGGCGACTCGCTGCGCGACGCGTTCAGCCGTGTGAAGTTCAGCGGCGTGCCGAGCCAGAAGCAGAAGGTTATCTACATCAACCTGCAGGAGATCAAGGGGATCAAGTTCGGCACGCCGAACCCGGTCAACTACTTCGACAACTTCTACAACGCCGAACTCTTCCTGCGCGCGCACGGCACCTATTCGATCAAGATCGTCGACCCCTTGAAGTTCTACGCCGAGGCGATCGCGAAGAACGCCGACCGCGTCGATATCAAGCAGATCAACGAACAGTACCTGTCCGAGTTCCTCGAGGCGCTGCAGGCGGCGATCAACCAGATGTCCGCCGACGGCGTGCGCGTGTCGAACGTCGTCTCGAGGGGACGCGACCTTTCGCGGTATATGTCCACCATCCTCGACGAGGATTGGCGGCAGATGCGCGGTATGGAGGTCCAGGCGGTCGGTATCGCGTCGATCTCCTACGACGAGGAGTCGAAGAAACTGATCAATATGCGCAACCAGGGCGCCATGCTCGGCGATCCGACGGTGCGCGAGGGCTACGTGCAGGGCGCGATGGCTCGCGGATTTGAAGCGGCGGGCAGCAACTCGAGCGGCACGGCGGCGACCTTTATGGGCATGGGCGTCGGGATGAACGCCGGCGGCGCCATGTTCGGCAATATGAGCGCGAACAATCAGGAACTCATCCGTCAGCAGCAGGCGGAAAAGAGAGCCGCCGAGGAAAAGGCGGCGGCGCAGAAGGCGAACGAGTGGACCTGCTCCTGCGGCGCCGTGAATACCGGCAAGTTCTGCGCCGAGTGCGGCAGTCCGAAGCCCGCCCCCGCGGGGACCTGGACCTGCTCCTGCGGCGCCGTCAACACCGGCAAGTTCTGCTCCGAGTGCGGCAGTCCGAGACCCGCCGACGGAAAGTGGATCTGCCCGCAGTGCGGGACCGAGAACACGGGCAAATTCTGCGCCGACTGCGGCACGAAGCGTCCGTGATCGCCGGGTAAACCGATATGGGAACCGCTGCGACCGTTTACCAATGCCCGAACTGCGGGGCGACCCTGCAGTTCGATCCGGACAAACAATGTTTTGCCTGTGAGTTCTGTATGTCGGAGTTTTCGGAGGCGGATCTGCGCGCCTCCGGCGCCGACGACGCGGCGAAGCGCGAAGAGGAAGAGGGACGCGACTACAGCGACAGTCTGCAGGAATACGTTTGCGACAACTGCGGCGCCGAGATCGTGGCGGACGCCAACACCGCCGCAGCCTTCTGCCTCTACTGCCACGCGCCGATCGTGCTTCGCGGCAAGGTCGAGGGACAGATGAAGCCGCACAAACTGATCCCCTTCAAGATCAGCCGCGACGTCGCCGAGGACCGTTTTCTCGCCTTCGCGAAGAAAAAGTGGTTCATCCCGCGCGGGCTCTTCCGCAAAGGATATATGGATAAGATGGAGGGCGTCTACTATCCCTTCTGGGTGACCGACGCCGACACCGACTGCCACTTTGAGGCGCAGGCGACCGACGTGCGCCGCTACACCCGCGGGAATACCGAGTACACCGAGACGCGCTACTACGATATCCACCGCCGGGGCGACATCCATTTCGAGGACCTGACCACCTCGGCGATCTCGACAGAGGACAAGAAGATGCTCGAGGGCATCCTTCCTTTCCCGTCGGAGGCGCTGACCGATTTCAGTATGCCGTACCTGACCGGCTTCTACGCGAAGAAACGCGACATCGACCGCGAACAGCTTTACGGAGAGGTCAAGGAGCGGATGAACAACTACGCCGCGACCATCCTTCGCCGGACGGTTTCGGGCTACACCACCGTCGAACCCCGCGCATGCGGCGTCCGCGTCAAGAACAGTCATTGGGAATACTCCCTGATGCCTGTCTGGGTCTTCGCCTATCCCGTGAAGGACAAAACCTACCAGTACGCGATGAACGGGCATACCGGCAAGATCTGGGGCAAACTCCCCGTCTCGGCGGGCAAACTCGCGATCCTCGGCGGGATTGTTTTCGCCGTCGCGGGCTTCCTCGGCGGTCTGATCTCTGCGCTCGTGATGGCGGGAGGAGGGTTATAAGATGATGAACTCGTTTCTGCTTGCCGTCGGCACCATCGTTTGGGGAAACGTCATTCTGATCGGCGTTCTCGTCGGGCTTGTCGCCGCGATCGGGGCGATCGTCGGCGTGATCCTCTCCTATAAGCGGAAGAACCGCTCGCCGATCTATCCGCTCGATCAGTTCACCGATCTCGACCTGCGCGAGAAAGAGGATCGCTACCTCTACACCAGGACCACCACCCGCACCATCAACCAAAACAAGAAGTAACGGCAAGAGGGAAATATTATGAAACTGCTCGAAGAGCGGATCCTGAAAGACGGAAAGATCAAGCCCGGCAACGTCCTGAAAGTCGACGGGTTCATCAATCACAGGATCGACGTTCCCTTCGTCTCGGAACTCGGACGCGAGTTCTACCGTCGGTTTGAGAACGACGGGGTCACCAAGATCTTAACGATCGAGGCGTCGGGGATCGGGATCGCGTGCCTGACGGCGGAACATTTCGGCGTTCCGGTCGTCTTCGCCAAGAAGAGCCGCACCAGCAACATTTCAAGCGACGTCTACACGGCGCGCGTCGACTCGTTCACGCACGGCACGACCTGCGACATCATCGTCTCGAAGGAGTTTTTGTCTCCCTCCGACCGGATCCTCATCATCGACGATTTTCTCGCGCTCGGCAACGCCCTCGTCGGGCTGCGCGAGATCACGCTGCAGGCGGGCGCGACGCTCGTCGGCGCGGGCATCCTGATCGAAAAGGCGTTCCAGTCGGGCGGCAGGATGCTGCGCGAGCAGGGGATGCGGATCGAGTCGCTCGCCCGCATCGCGTCGATGACCGATAACGGGATCACCTTTGTCGAGGACTGACCCGAGGAGTTTTATGAAAGAGAAGAGAGCCAGAACCGCCGCCGAGATCGCGGCAAGAAAGCGTCGGATCGGCACGGTTGCGGCGCTCGCTTTTCCCGTCGTGTTCGCCGTCTGCACGTCGCTGATCGCGGTTTTGTGTTTCCGTTGGGGCTTTTCCCTCGGTTCGCTCGGCGTTAAGATCGCTCATTTTGCCGTCGGGGGGATCTCCGCGGTCTTCGCGTGCCTCGGGTGGATCGTTTTCGTAGCGGCTTTGAATTCCTCACGTCACAACGCGTTTCTCTATGATCGTAAGACCAAGACCGAGATCCCCGTCGAAGAATTGACGTGGGATCGGATCGAAGAGCGGCTTACCGGAATGTTCGCCTACTATTTCACCAACAGCCGCCGCCTCTCGGCGATGCCGGAGGTACTGCATCCGCTCTTTCCGCCGTTATACCTCCTGCAGTTCAAGGAGGCGCCCGACGCCGACGTCGACCGCCTGCTGAAGAACAAGGAGATGATCGACTCGACCGTCCGCGCCCTCTCCGAACTCGACCTCGACGACGACGGGCGGCAGCTCCTCTACCAGTTCGGCGCCTACGAGGGCGACCCCGTCCCCTTCCGCGCGTTCGTCGCCTCCGCAGAACCGAGGATCAAAGAGAAGATCACCGAGTACGTTAAAACGCATATAGAAGAGTTTGTATAATTCACGCCGCGCGCACCGATCTCGGTGCGCGCGGCGCTTTTTGCCCGGGCGGGGCGCGCGCAGACGACGCGCGTATGCACGCACAGACCGAAAAACGAATGGATTATTTGATGACCCGTTAAAGCATTTTGCTCTGTACGCAATCCCCGCATTGTGAAACGCAGATTAAGGTTGAAAACCGCCCGTGAAACACGGACGGTTTTCTTCTTTTTATTTCAATTCGTTTTTCTCTTGCCGTTTGCTCGCTCTCGGCGTATGTAGATACGCCTTCGGGTCGCAAACGACAATTCTGCACGCACC
>CAMJDE010000059.1 GCA_946404295.1 uncultured Clostridia bacterium
GTCGACCTCGAGACCGGCAAGGATCCGACGTCCGACGTCACCTTCACGGTGGACAAGTACGGCCGCGTCAAGCTGACCGGCACGGCGTCGGCGGATTCCGTGATCGCGTACGCCGAAGTCACCCTCGCTCCCGGCACCTACTACCTCACCGGCGACGACGCCGGCAGCTCGAACGTCACGGAGTTCCTGGCGATCTACAACAGTTCCAACCAGTTCGTTGCCCGCGCCGATATGGGTGCGTTCACGGTCGAGTCTCAGGCGACGTTTACCGTCGGCATCGCCGTGAAAGAAGCCGCTACCTTCCGCAACGTCTCGATCGCTCCCGTTCTTTCGGCCGCCGAAGATACCCCGTTCTTCGCCGAGCACTGAGCCCCGCAAGGTCCCCGTCCCTCCCGGGTTAAGCCCGGGAGGGATCCCAAAAGGAGGATATTACTATGAAAAAGAAATTAATCGCCTGGCTGATCCTGGTTCTTGTGGTCCTGCAGGCGTTTTTTGTACCCGTTTTCGCCGATGACTACGAGGAAGAAGAACCCGAAGATCTTCTTCATTCGTCTGTCTCGCATGATCTGGATATTGTAACTTCTGCCGATCTTCTTCATATCGTTGGTGGAACGCTTGGCGCCGACAATATCCGGGGTTTTCAGATCGTATCTGCCGCTTATGAGCGTGCCGGAAACTCTTATCGGTTTTATCTATATCTTCTTGAGCGTAAGGTCGTAGTCGGTGATCCTTCTTGTTTCAAGATCGGGCTGAAGAACCAAAGTAATAATTCTACTTTTTACGTTGACGCTACTTGGATCAGTCATTTTGGTCAGAATGTGTACAAGGTGACTTTCGATCTTCCGATGACGTCGCCTTGTATCACCAGGACGACGGATTCCTTCTCGATCGAACTTCGGTCTATCCAGAAGTGCGGTCGGGATTGGTCGGATTACGTTTTCGAGGCTTACCGTGAAAAGTCCGGTGATTCTGTCGTTGTCTCAAATCTCGGTCTTACGTTTTCGTATAACGATATTATGGTCGTTTCGATGCGTACCGTACCGATGCTTGATCTTCCGGTAACGCTGATGTCTTACCGTGCTCCTTCTGATACACTCGGTGTTTACAATCAGCTGAATACGGCTGCTTTCATTGTTCCCGACTATTTTACGGACCATTATGGGACGCTTAAAAAGGTCTCTTTCAAATACGATATCTATCACGACGTTCCTATGTTCGTCGTTGAAACGGATCTTTCTGGGGGCCTTTATAATTTTTTAAGAACGTCTGCGTTTAATTCTTCGGATTATGATCTCGATTTTTCCCCGACTCCTACGTTCAAGAGCGGCGCTGTTTTTCCCGCGGAGTACGTCTATAATTTCAAATGGTGGATTTTTAATATCCACACTTTGAATTATTCGGACTACGGGGCTTTCAGCGTTTCTCCGTATTTCGTCTTTGCCGTCGACGAAATCAATCATTCGGAAGATGGTAAATACGATTTTACTCCTGAAGAGGGACTTGAACGGTTTCAGTACATCAAGGATCATTCTGCTCCTCCTTACACGTCGAACGTACGTGCGAGGGAGCTTAAGCATATAGAAGCGACGCTTTCTAAGTCGGATCTTTATAATACTGCGTCTGCAGCGGAAAGCCTTTCCTGGTATGTCGAGTTTGCATCTCGTCTTGCAGGTTACGGTTCTTTCTTGGATGGGAACGATATCCAGGACGTTCAGGCGATCGAACACGTTCAGTCTGATCCGGGTCTTCTGTCTAACGATCAATTTGAAGCAGGTCTTTACGTTGATTACTATTTCAAAGATACTCTCTCGGATCTTTACGAGGAGTCCGAGGATTCCGGTGGTCTTTTGACCCTTCTCCGGTATAATATTACCCCGTATTCTGCTGGTCTTGTCAATTCTGTAAAGAATAAGAATACGAATACATCTTTCTCCTGCGACGGGTATCTTCTTTCTCAGGATATTATCGACAATTTTGAGATTATCTCTCTTGAGTTTGAGCCTGTAACGGTTGGGTATGACGGTCCTCGTCTTCTTACGACGACTGTCCTTGTTAACTCAAATCCTCAGTCGTATGTCGGAGGCGGTCAGAGTCCCGATTCCACCGATCCCGGATGGACGATGCGTTTTCTTTCTGCTCCGAAATCCGGTCTCGATTGGCTGAAACGTATCGTCTTGATTATTCTTGGTCTTTTCGTTGTGATCGTTCTCTTTAAGGCGATCACCTTGATCGTTTCGATCGCGTCGTTCTTTAAGCGTCGTAAGGATCCTTCTTCGGACGAACCGCCGAAGAAGAAGCGTAAACGGTTATTCGGTAGGCGCCGGGAATGAAGTGGGGTAGGTATCTCCTCAAGTTCCTTTTGATCGCCCTGGTTCTGTATCTTGGCTTTTACGTGATCGGATCCTTCCGGGAGGCTTTGACGGTTCTATGAAGCGTGCAAAAGTCTTCCGGGGGATCTTTACCGGAGCGATCGTCGCCGGAACGTTCGTCTGGCTGCTCTCCCGCGGTTGGTGGTCCCTCGTTCGGCTCGTCGGCGCGATCTGGGATCTCCTTCTTTCGGTTGCGAAGTACTTTCTCGTCGTTTTCGGGTTTCCGGACGTTCCGATTCCCGAACACGTAAAGGAGATCCCGGACGTGCCGTTCGTGCCGTTTCTCCCGCTGAATGCCGAAGATTTTTCGGGCTTCTGGGGGCGTTTTTTGACCACCCTTTTCAATGGGGAACGGTTTTTGCTCTACAATTACCGTTTTTTGAACGGCTTTTTGAACGTGCAGCGGTTCATCCTTCCGGTTGTGTGTCTCTTTCTGATCCTCAAGATTTGGATCAGCGGGACGGCGGACGAGGAAAACAATGACTTCGGAAAGAAGTCCCGCGGCGTCCACGCCGTGGAGTGGCTGCAACGCAAGGTCCTCGTTCCGACTTTGACGTTTCTTTCGTCCTGGTGGACGTCCCTTCGGTTCTGGATGGTTCTGATCTGGGCGATCGTAGTCGCCGCGGGGCTGAACCTTCTGACGATCCTCGTCGAGGCGGTTGCGTCGCTCTTTTGGTTCTCGGTATCGGTTGATCTGCCTTTCCTATATACCGGGATCTACAAACTGTTTCTTGATCTTACGATCATGTTTTCGACGCTGCCGGTCCTCGTCTGGATCGTCGTCGGTTACGTCCTCTTCTGTTTGATCCGTAAGTTCTTTGCGTATAAGCGCTTGGAGCAAATGGAAGGCGCGAACCGGGCGTTTCTTGATAAACTCCCGCTTTGCGTTCTGATCACCGGCAAGATCGGGATCGGGAAGACGACCACCAACGTCAATCTGTCCCTTACGCTCCAGGACGCGATGCGCGAACGGATCCTGAAGAATATGATGGAGATCCAGGCTGAATTTCCGCTTTACAAGTGGGAAGATTTCGATCATAGCATCGGCTTCTTGTTCTTCTGTGGTTACCTTCGCAGTAAAGTCGAAACCCGGGAGATCTTCTCCAAAATGATCGCAGACGTCGAGCATTTCCCGGATCTTCTCGCTTATCCGGGCCCCGGAACGTTTACGGACGGTGTGACGGTCAAGTATCTCCAGGATCGTCTGGTCGATTACGCCGAACTGCAGTACATGTATCGTCAGCAGACGATGATCTTCTCGTCTTATTCGGTGCGTGTCGACGATTATTTTCAGGATCTCGGAAAGATGCCTTTCTGGGGATCTGATTACTTTCGGAGTGATCCGTTTGATCCTCAGTTTGCGGCGTCTCGCTCGCATATCCTTGACTTTGATACGCTTCGTCTCGGCAAGACGGTCGGAGATCCCCCGGGCGGCGCCTGGGAGTTCGGGATCCTGTCACATACCGAAATGGGCAAGGATTTCGGTAACACGTTGACGAACAAGGACCTGAAGTCTTCGGACGATGCGGCGAACATAAAGAACGATATGCTGATCGACCGGATTAAGGTTCTCCGTCATTCGGCGACCGCGGATCATTTTCCTTATGCTCGGTATATCGGCGACGAGCAGCGGCCGACGTCCCTTGGCGCCGACGCTCTCGATCTCTGTGACGTCGTTCGTTTGACCGAGTGCTCGAAAGATAAAACCGCGATCCGTCTTTTGACGATCGAGCAGTTTTTCGTCGATTTCTTTCTCTCGATCTGGCAAGGTTGGTACGTTCGCCGGCGGGTGCATCGTGCCGACGAAGATCTTCCGACCTGGCTGCTCCGCAGGATCGTGAAACGGCTTTATGCCTGGAACGCTAAAATGACGCAGCTCTTTGGGTACCAGGAGATTTCCTGCTTGATTCAGGATGGCGCCGATCTTGATTCCGAAGGAAAGCCGGACGTGATCTATTCTTGTTTCAAGAAGGTTCGTGCTGCGCGTTTCTCAACCGATTGCTTCGCCGACGTCCTGGCGTACCGCGCGAAGATTTCCGGTTGGTCTATGACGACGGCGCCGACCTATGAAGGACCCGTCGCCTCGCCGGAGGAGATCCGGGCGCAACATTCCTATTTCGGGGATCGAATGATGAAGATCGGAGGAGACGACGGTGAACCTGACGACCGCGATTGAGCAATTCTGCGTGGAGCAGATCTGCCGCGGGAACTCTCCGACGACCGTCTGCGGTTATCGTCATTTTCTCGGGTATTTCCGCGACTTCGCTGGCGATCTTTCTGTTAATAAGATCAATCTCGATTTGCTTCATCGTTACTTTCTTTCTCTGAAAGATAAAGGTCTTTGCTCTATCTCTATTCAGAGTTATATCCGGCATCTTCGGGCTTTTCTCAACTGGTTATATAATTCCGATCTTATCAAAACCGATCTTTGTCATAAGTTTCGCTTGCCGAAAGCAAAGAAGCCGGCGATCGACGTTCTTACTGATTCGGAGATTTCTTCTTTGTTCGATTCTTTTCTTGGCGACGATTTTCTCCCGGTTCGTAACCGTGCTATTCTTGCCCTTTACCTTGATACGGGACTTCGTTTGAGCGAACTCGTTTCGATCCGACGTTCTACGATCCATATTCAAGAGCGTTATGCTATCGTTGACGGTAAAGGGGACAAGCAGCGCGTCGTTGCCTTTGGAAACGAGACTCGCGATTATCTTTTTCGTTATCTTTCGATGGTCCCGGATTCCCCTTTCCTTTTTCTCTCCTCTCGAGAGGTTGACGGCGTTTTGTGTCCTCTTTCGGTTTCTGCCGTCAAGATGCTGTTTCGACGTTTGAAACGCGCCGTTCCGCGCGTACACGCGCATCTTCTTCGTCATTCTTTTGCTACTCGCTTCGTGGAGAACGGCGGGGATCTTGCGCAACTGCAGATCCTTATGGGTCATTCGTCGATTAAGCAGACGGAGGTCTATCTTCATCTTGCCCAGCGTCTTATTCAGGAGAAGTATATAAACTTCTCTCCGTTCGATCGTTTTTCTTCAGAGAAGGAACATAAATAATCAAAGGGTTTACTTTTACGGAGAAACAAAAAAGCCCGAAACGCCTGTTATTACAGGCATTTCGGGGGTGGTGCTCCTGCGGAGATTCGAACTCCGGACCCTTTGATTAAAAGTCAAATGCTCTACCAACTGAGCTACAGGGGCGTTTCGCACTTATGTATCATAACACAGCGTTCCCGGTTTGTCAAGTTCTTTTGAAGATTTTTTCAAAGCATCGTGCGCGCGTCTCGCGCGTTTTCGTCTTTCACCTCTCCGCAAAGAACGCGCCCCGCGATTGACAATCCCGCGCTCGGCGTGCTATAATGGACGCGTTACGGGCTTGCCCGAAAAACGAAAGGATCCTTTCTATGAAAACTCCGTTTCCGATCGATCACGATCTGCACATTCACACCCTGCTTTCTTCCTGCTCGCGCGACCCCGAGCAGACGACGGCGCGCATCCTTCGTTACGCGAAGGAAAACGGCTTTCGTCGGGTCGCCGTGACCGATCATTTCTGGGACGAAACGGTGCCGGGCGCAAGCAGCTGGTACGCCCCGCAGGACTATCCGAACGTCGCGAAGTCGCTCCCGCTTCCGCAGGAGAGCGGCGTGCAATTCCTCTTCGGTTGCGAGACCGAGATGGACAAAAACTGCAGACTCGGCATTGCGCGAGAGACCATCGACAAGTTCGATTTCGTGATCGTCCCGACCACGCATCTGCACATGACCGGCTTCACGATCGACGAAGAGGACAAACCGATCCCGCGTCGCGCCGCCGTCTACGTCAAGCGGTTCGAGGCGTTGCTCTCGATGGATCTGCCGTTTTGCAAGATCGGCTTCGCGCACGCGACCTGCCCCCTGATCGCGCGCAAAAACCCGCGCGACCACCTGGACGTGCTGAACCTGATCCCCGACGCGACCTTCTTCGATCTGTTCCGCGAAACGGCGAAAGTCGGGATGGGGGTGGAGTTGAATTTTCCCTATCTTTCCTACGATGAAGGCGAACGCGAAGAAGCCCTGCGCCCCTACCGCATCGCGCGGGAGTGCGGCTGCAAGTTCTACTTCGGGAGCGACGCGCACCACCCCGACAAGCTCGAAAAAGCCCCCGCTCTCTTCAAGGCGACCGCCGAGGCGCTGGGGCTTACCGAGAGCGATCGGTTCGACCCGACGGCATCGGTTTCCGCTTGACTTTTTCGCGTGCGCGTGATAGAATGAAAGTAGATCGGGCGGACCGATCCGCCGACAATGGAAAGGGGTCAATATGGGACTTATCAAGAAACTCAAAACCGTCAACTGGGGCTATCTCTGGCTCGCCGTGCTGATCGGCGGGGCGGGGATCCTGATCCTCGCGTATCCGAACAAAACGCTCGACGCCGTCGCGATCACGGTCGGCGTCGTCACGCTCCTACTCGGGGCGGTGCAGGCGATCCGGGTGCTGTCCGACAAAAAACGCGGCTTCAAGTTCGCCATCGGCATCGTCGCGGCGTCGGTCACGGTGATCGCTGGGGTCCTCTGCCTGATCCTGCGCGACAAGGTCAAGGAGTTCATTCCCTCGCTCGTCTGCCTGTTCCTCATCATCGACGCGTCGTTCAAACTGCAGACCGTCGTCCGCGCGCGGCAGTTCAAGTCGAAGGCGTGCTGGGCGCTGATGGTGCTTTCGATCGTCACGATCACCCTCTCCTTCATCACCATCCGCTTGGAGGGCGGCGAGGACGTCAAAAAAATCCTGATTCTCTTCGGGCTGTCGCTCGTCGCCGACGCGCTCGGGAACCTGTTCTCCTTCTTCTTCGTCGGCGTGGTCGAACGCGCCGAGAAAAACCGGATCCTTGCCGAAAACGCCCCCGAACCCCCCGCCGGGAACGCGGAGCAGGGGAACGCGGAGCAGTAAACCCCGCAAACGAAAGAACGCGGCTCGCTTCATCGGAAGCGAGCCGCGCTTGCTTTTGCCGTTTTTTCGATTTATTCTTTGTTGAGGTCGCGATCAACGAGGGCTTGCACCTTGATGGGCAGCCCGTACAGGTTGATGAACCCGACGGCGTCCGCCTGGTTGTAGTCGCTCTCGCCGAAAGTCGCGATCTTCTCGCTGTAGAGCGAATACTTGCTCCACACGCCGGCGCGGATGATGTTGCCCTTGTAGAGTTTCAGTTTCACCTTGCCGGTGACGCGCTCCTGGGTCTTGTCGACGAAGGCGGAGAGCGCCTCGCGGAGCGGGGTGAACCATTGCCCGTTGTAGACGAGTTCGGCGAAGGTGATCGAGAGTTTCTCCTTCTCGTGCGCGGTCATCTTGTCGAGCGTGATGCTCTCAAGCACGCTGTGCGCTTTGTAGAGGATCGATCCGCCGGGGGTCTCGTAGACGCCGCGGCACTTCATACCGACCAGGCGGTTCTCGACGATGTCGAGCAGCCCGATGCCGTTCTTGCCGCCGATCTCGTTCAGGGCGAGAATGATCTCTTTCGCGCTCATCTTCTTGCCGTCGAGGGCGACCGGAACGCCACGCTCGAAATCGAGTTCGACGTAGGTCGGTTTATCCGGCGCCTGCAGGGGCGAGACGCCCATTTCGAGGAAGCCGGGCTTCTCGTACTGCGGCTCGTTGCCGGTGTCCTCGAGGTCAAGCCCCTCGTGCGAGAGGTGCCAGAGGTTCTTATCCTTCGAGTAGTTGGTCTCGCGGTTGATCCGGAGCGGAATGTTGTGCGCCTCGGCGTAGTCGATCTCCTCGTCGCGCGACTTGATGCTCCACTCGCGCCAGGGGGCGATGACCGGCATTTCGGGAGCGAAATGCTTGATCGCGAGTTCAAACCGCACCTGGTCGTTGCCCTTGCCGGTGCAGCCGTGGCAGATCGCGTCGGCGCCCTCTTTGAGAGCGACCTCGACCAGCCCCTTCGCGATGCAGGGCCGCGCGTGGCTCGTGCCGAGCAGATACTCCTCGTAGACCGCGCCCGCCTTCATCGTCGGAATGATGTACTCGTTCACGTATTCGTCGGTCAGGTCGAGCACGTAGAGTTTCGACGCGCCGGTCTTCAGCGCCTTCTCTTCCAGCCCGTCGAGCTCGTCGGCTTGCCCGACGTTGCCCGCGACCGCGATGACCTCGCAGTTGTTGTAGTTCTCCTTCAGCCACGGGATGATGATCGAGGTATCGAGCCCGCCCGAGTACGCCAGAACCACTTTTTTGATCTTGCTTTTGTCCATTTTCGTTGTCTCCGTGAATATTTATTCTTGCCAATCGGCTTTTATGCGCCTATTATACAACCGCTCCCGCGCTTTGTCAAGACCTTTTTCAGATATTTTTCAAGTTTTTCAAAATATTCCCGATATACACGCAGAATTGCATATTATGCACGGCGAAAAGCTCTGCGCGAGGAGAGAAACGCGGGCGCAAGGACGCGCCCTGTCGATATACGGCGCGAAGTGCGGGCGCAAGGACGCGCCCTGTCGATATACGGCGCGAAGTGCGGGCGCAAGGACGCGCCCTGTCGATATACGGCGCGAAGTGCGGGCGC
>CAMJDE010000060.1 GCA_946404295.1 uncultured Clostridia bacterium
TCCCGCTGTCGCGGCTGCTCGGCGACCTCGGGATGGGGTATTTCAACACGGGCTACACGGTCTACTCGTGGCTCTTCCTCGTCGGATGCACGGGGTTTCCCGTCGCCGTTTCGATGCTGGTCTCGGAGGCGGTCGAAGCGGAAGACGGGAAAAGAGGCGCGCGCCGCGTGCTGTCTCTTTCACTTTCATTCCTATTTGCCGTCGGTTTGCTCGGGTGTCTGTTCCTTTCGGCGTTTGCCGACGCGATCGCGATCAGGATCGGAAACCCGGGCAGCGCCGCCGCGATCGGGGCGATCGCCCCCGCGGTCCTGTTCTGCTCTCTCTCGGGCGCGATCCGCGGCTATTTTCAGGGAAAGAAACGGATGGGTCCGACCGCCGTCAGCCAGTTGACCGAGGCGGCGCTCAAACTGATCCTCGGAATCGTTTTCGCACGCCGCGCGCTCTCCCTCGGATACGACCTTCCCGCCGTCGCCGCTGAGGCGATCCGCGGGGTCACGGTCGGGACGGTCGCGTCTGCCGTTTATCTCTTCTTCGAGCTGCTCTTCGATCTCAGAAAGAACCCAATAAAATACAAAGGAAGAAAAAGGGAAAAAACCGGGCGTCTGTCGCGCCGACTTCTGAAGATCGCGCTTCCCGTCACGTTCAGCGCGACCGTTATGAGCGTCACGGGTCTGATCGATCTTCTCCTCGTCATGAAACGCCTCGTCGCCTCGGGGTACGCGCCCGCCGACGCGACGGCGCTGTTCGGTAATTATACGACGCTCGCCGTGCCGTTCTTCAATCTGCCGGGTATCCTGATCTCTCCGATCGCGACCGGGATCGTGCCTTACGTTTCCGGGGATCTGGCGCGTGGGGAGAAAGGGAAGGCGAACGAACGCACACGGACGGCGATCCGCTCCGCCGTCGTCCTGTCGCTTCCGGCGGCTCTCGTTCTCGGTCTGTTCGGCGAGCGAATCCTGTCGCTCTTTTTCGTCCGGACCTCCGCAGCTTTGGCGGCGCCCTCGCTTGCCGTTCTGTCGCCCGGAATCGTCTTTCTGTCGCTCGTCACCGTCTCCGGCGCGGTCCTGCAGGCAAGGGGACGCGCGAACGTGACGGTTTTCTCCATGCTGACGGGCGCCGTCGTCAAGGGGGCGGCAGGGTACTTTCTGCTCGGGCTTCCCGGCGTCGGGATCAACGGGGCTGCGATCGGGACCGTCCTTTGCTACGCCGTCGTCGCGACGATCAATCTGACCGTCCTGTCCTTCGACGCCCGACACGCATTCGATCTCCGGGATCTGACCCGGCCGATCCTTCCCGCCGGGCTCGCGGTCGCGCTCGCGTTTCCGATGCAGTCGATCCTGCCCGATCGGACGACCGCGTTTTCGACGCTGTTTCTGCTCGCGACGGTCTTTATACTCTATATTCCGCTCTCGTTTTTATTCGGTTCCGTGACCCTCGATGACGCCGAGTCGATCCCTCTCTTGCGAAAACTGACCGACCGCCTGCGCATTCGGGAACGCGCAAAGTGATATTGGGCAAATTGCACAAAACCCCTTTCCGTCAATTTTGAGGGCGATTTTTCGCTCGAAAAATAGAAATAAATGGGAATATTTCGCCAAAATTTTAAAAAAAATCGAAAAAATCGAAAAAAATATCTAAAAAGGGATTGATATTTGCCGAAGATAATGGTATAATGACAATCGGTAACCCCAAATAAAACAAAAGAAAGGGAACACAAAATGAACAAGACCCAGTTGATCGACGTTGTCGCGAAAGAATCCGGACTCAAGAAGAAAGAGGCTGAGGCTGCCGTCAACGCTACCCTCGGCGCGATCGTCAATGCCCTGAAGGACGGAGACAAGGTCCAGCTCATCGGTTTCGGTAGCTTCGAAGTGAAGACCACCAAGGAGAGAATGGGTCAGAACCCCGCCACCGGCGCCAAGATCAAGATTCCCGCTTCCAAGCGCCCCGCGTTCGTCGCGAGCAAGGCCCTCAAGGACGCCATCAACGGCTGATTCCGGTAAGTATCGGTGCGGCTTGATAAGTTCTTAAAGGTCTCGCGGATCATCAAACGGAGGACCGTCGCCAACGATGCCTGTGACGCGTCTCACGTCTCGGTGAACGGAAAGGTCGCGAAAGCGTCCTACGACGTGAAGATCGGCGACGTGATCGAGATCGGCTTCGGACAGAGGATCCTTCGGGTGCGCGTGACCGATATCCTTGAAACGGTGAAAAAGGACGCTGCCGCCGATATGTACGAGGTCTTGAACTGAGAGTTCATAACAACGGAACACCCCGCATAGAGTGTACTACTTGAATGCGGGGTGTTTTGTTATGGTTGAAAACAATCGGAGTCCGGAATCGTCGGGGGGACAGAAGATCCTGATCCTTTCGCGGCGCGAGGTCGAGATCACCGAGGTCACGGGCGTGGTTTCCTTTGACGAGGAAGAGATCGTGCTCGAGACAAAGACGGGGAAGCTCGCCCTCGAGGGCGAGGGACTGAAAATCACGGTCTTATCTCTTGAAACGGGCGTGGTCTCTGCCGTCGGCAGGATCGACGGGCTGACCTACCTGAACGAAAGAACGGAAAAGCGGTCGGGGCTCTTCGGACGTAAGGGATGACCGGCTCTCTTTTGCCGCTGTTCCTGTGCGGCGTCACGGCGGGCGCCTGTTCGGTCTTGTTTTTCTTTCTGCGCGGCTCGTTTGCCGGTCGGTATCCGCCGCGCAGGTTTCTCCTTTTACTACCGAAAAGGGTTAAAAAGAAGAAGAAAAAGCAGGGCAGAACGCTCGGCTTTCTCCTTGACTTCGCTTTTTGTTTTCTGTTCGGAGCGTATCTCGTTCTGTACGACGCGACGGTTCTCATGGGACGCGGCAGGATCCATCATCTCTGTGCGTTCCTGTTCGGGTGCTTTCTTGTAAGGCGGCTGTTTTTGTCGGTTCTGTTCCGACCGACCGAACGCGTGATCGTCTTTTTTCTCGATCTTCTCCGTTTTCTCGTCCGGTGCCTGTTCTATCCCGTGCGGAAATGTTTTTCTCTTCTTTTCGCGATTCTTTCCTCACTTTACTTGATTTTAAAAGCGAAAAATGATAGAATAAGAATGAAAAGAAAAGCGAAGCGGGAGATCGGTTCGATCGAGGGGGACGCCGGACGTGCGTTTCTTCCCGCCGCCGTGACCGAGGCGCTTGCCTCCGGGAGGGACTGAAATGGCAGATCAGATCAGAAGGATCGGGGCGGACGAGGTTTCCGCCGCCGTTCGCGACCTTTTTCTTTCGGCGAACAGCGTCGCCGGGGAGGACGTGATAGGCGCGCTTGACCGCGCGATCGGATGCGAACGGGATCCGCTTGCGCGCGGCGTTTTGTCCGCGATCCGCGAAAACGACGCGATCGCACAGGAGAAGGGACTTCCGATCTGTCAGGATACCGGAATGGCGGTCGTGTTTGCCGAGGTCGGTTCGCTCGTACATATCGAGGGCGACGCCCTCGAGGGCGCGGTCAACCGCGGCGTACGGGAGGCGTACCTCGGGGGCAAACTCCGGTGCTCGGTCGTGCGTGATCCGCTCTTTTACCGGGAGAATACCGGGGACAATACCCCCGCCGTTCTGCACGTCCGCACCGTTCCCGGCGATCGCCTGAAACTGACCGCCGCTCCGAAAGGATTCGGAAGCGAGAATATGAGCGCGTTGAAGATGTTTACCCCCTCCGCCAAACCCGCCGATATCGTTGATTTCGTCGTCGGCGCCGTCGAGCGCGCCGGATCCAACCCTTGTCCGCCGATCACGGTCGGCGTGGGGATCGGATCGGATTTCGAGGGGTGCGCTCTCCTTGCCAAGTACGCGCTGACCCGCCCGCTCTCCGACAGCCACCCCGATCCGAACTACGCCGCGCTTGAGAAAACGATCCTTGACCGGATCAACGCGCTCGGGATCGGACCGCAGGGTTTCGGCGGCGATACCTCGGCGTTCGCCGTGAAGATCGAGGTCGGACCTACCCATATCGCGGGGCTTCCCGTCGCCGTGAATATCAATTGTCACGTCGTCCGGCACGCTTCGATCGTCCTTTGACGCGGTTTTTCCCCAAATAGTACAAACGAGCGACTGCTTTCGCGGGCTTGTTTGTACTTTTTTTATAATGATTTCGTCGGTTTGCTTGACAACGGTATTATACTATGATAAAATTGTTATAATAGAAAAGTCGAAAGGAATTGATCCGATGATTCAGGTCATGTCCGGGGACGGACGGTCGCGCGACGGGTCTTGCGACGAGTATCTCTTTCATCAGGGGACGCTCTACTCCGCGTACCGTTTTCTCGGTTGTCAGCACATCGCGTCGGACGGTTCTTTTTTCTATACGTTCCGAACCTGGGCGCCGCGTGCGGACGAGGTGCGGTTGGTTTCGGATTTTACCGACTGGGAGCGGGGGATCCCGCTCCGGCGCCTGACCGACAAGGGGCTCTGGGAGGTGACGGTCCGCTCTGATCGCTCGCTTGACGGCTCGGTCTACAAGTATCTTGTGATCTCGTCCGGCAAGGGAACCTTCAAGGGCGATCCCTACGCCCTTTATTCAAAAGGCGGGGACGACGGCGGGACCATCGTTTGCGACGGAACCGATTTCGTTTTCGGCGACCAAAACTGGCTGTCTTACAGGAAGAAATCGGTCGCCGCGTCGCCGAAGGGATATTATCTGTCCGCTCCCGTCAATATCTACGAGGTGCATCTCGGGTCGTTTGACCGCGGGGACGACGGAGCGTATCTCTCCTACCGCGAACTTGCCGACCGTCTCGTTTCCTACGTCAAGACGATGGGGTATACCCACGTCGAACTGATGCCGATCGCCGAATACCCCTTCGACGGTTCGTGGGGCTATCAGGTCTGCGCCTACTACGCGCCGACCTCTCGCTTCGGTTCTCCCGACGATTTCCGTTATTTCGTGGACGTGATGCACCGCGCCGGGATCGGGGTGATCCTCGATTGGGTTCCGGCGCATTTTCCGAAGGACGAATGGGGGCTCTTCGAGTTCGACGGACATCCTCTCTACGAGTATCAGGGGAAGGACCGGATGGAGTCCCGCTCCTGGGGGACGCGGTTCTTCGACCTCGGGCGTGAGGAAGTGCAGTCTTTTTTGATCTCGAACGCCCTTTACTGGTTCCGCGAGTTCCATATCGACGGGCTGCGCGTCGACGCGGTCGCCTCAATGCTCTATCTCGACTACGATAGGCTGCCCGGCGAGTGGATCCCGAACCCCGACGGCGGGAATAAGAATCTCGAAGCCGTCGCGTTTCTCCAAAAACTCAACGCGGTCATTTTCGGAGAGTTTCCGGACGTTCTGATGATCGCGGAGGAGTCGACCTCGTTTGCCGCCGTGACGCATCCGGTATCGGAGGGCGGGCTCGGTTTCAATCTCAAGTGGAATATGGGTTGGGCAAACGACTTTTACGACTATCTTTCGACCGATCCGGTCTTTCGCAAATATCACCACAACGCTCTGAACTTTCCTCTGATGTACGCGTTCGGCGAAAACTACGTCCTGCCGATCACGCACGACGAGGTCGTGCATGGGAAAAAGTCGCTGATCGGCAAGATCAGCGGGAACTACGAGGACAAGTTCCGCCAGTTCCGCTGCGCTCTGCTTCTCCAGATGACCTATCCCGGAAAAAAACTCCTCTTTATGGGATGCGAGTACGCCCAGTTCTCGGAGTGGGACTACAAGCGCGGGCTCGAATGGTTTATGCTCGACTATCCGATCCACCGCGAGACCCGCGAATACGTCGCGAGCCTGAACCGTTTTTATCTCTCTCGCCCCGAACTCTGGGAGATCGACTTCGACGGCGCCGGTTTTTCCTGGATCGACGCCGACGACGCGGCGGGGAACCTCGTTTCCTTCGTCCGCCGCGACGCCTCGGGTAACGAAATTACTGTAGTGATCTCGTTCTCGGGTTCCGAGAACCGGGTCCTGCTTCCCGCCAAGCGCGGCGACGCCTACGAGATCCTCTTCGAGGCGTGCGGAACGGGCGAGAGCCGACCGCCCCTGAAATCGAAGAAGAGCGGCGCCCGCTACGCCGTCCCGCTTACGCTCCCGCCCTTTTCGGGCTTCGTCCTCAAAAAAGCCGAGAAACCGAATAAGCGCCCCGCGCTGTCCTATAAAAAAACCGATTAACCGAAAGGGAGAACGTCATGTATTGCAAGAAGGAATGTATCGCCATGCTGCTGGCGGGAGGACAGGGAAGCCGCCTCTACGCCCTGACCACCAAGACGGCGAAGCCCGCCGTCAATTACGGGGGGAAGTATCGCATCATCGACTTTCCGCTCTCGAACTGCATCAACTCGGGCATCGATACCGTCGGGGTCCTCACGCAGTATCAGCCGCTTGCCCTGAACGACTACATCGGAAAGGGAGCGGCGTGGGATCTCGACCGCATCCGCGGGGGGCTGACCGTTCTTCCGCCTTATCAGGACGGCAAGAACGCCGACTGGTATAAGGGAACGGCGAACGCGATCTATCAGAACATCGACTTCATCAAGAAGTTCGACCCCGACTACGTTCTGATCCTCTCGGGCGACCATATCTACAAGATGGACTACTCGCAGATGCTCGCGTTCCACAAGGAGAAGAAGGCGGCTTGCACCGTCGCGACCATCACCGTTCCGATCGAGGAGGCGTCGCGCTTCGGCATCTGCAACACGCGCGAGGACGGTTCGATCTACGAGTTTGAGGAAAAGCCGAAAGAGCCCAAGAACAATCAGGCGTCGATGGGCATTTACGTTTTCTCGACCAACGTCTTGCTCGAATACCTCGAACTTGACGAGAAGGATCCCAAATCGTCCAAGGACTTCGGAAAGAACGTGATCCCCAACCTCCTGAAATCGGGCGAGCGCCTGTTCGCATATCCCTTCTCGGGGTACTGGCGGGACGTCGGGACGATCGGCTCTCTCTGGGAGGCGAATATGGACCTCCTGGAAGAGAAGCCCGAACTCGATCTCCGCACGCGCTTCTTCCGCATTTATTCCCGCAACTCGGCGCGTCCGCCCCAGTTCATCGGCAAGACGGCTTCGATCTCGTCCTCGATGATCTCGGAGGGCTGCTCGGTTTACGGGACGGTCAGGCACTCGGTCATCTCCGGGGGCTCCGTGATCGGCCGTGACGCCGTCGTCTGCGATTCGGTCATTATGGACGACGTGGTGATCGAGCCGGGCGCCGAGGTCTATTACGCCATCGTCGACAGCGAGACGGTCATCCGCTCGGGCGTCCGGGTCGGATCTCCCGACGCCGGGAAAGATCGCATCACGGTGATCGCCAAGGGCAGCGACGTTACGAAAAACGTGGAGGGGAAGTGAGTCAGATGAGTACGACCGGTTTCATATTTTCAAACCTGAACAGCAATACGCTCTCGCTTCTGACGAGCGACCGCACGGTCGCCGCCATTCCGTTCGGATGCCGCTATCGGCTCGTCGATTTCGCCCTCTCGAATATGGTGAACTCGGACATCACCGACATCAACATCATCGCCAACTACAACTTCCGTTCGCTCGTGAACCACATCGGTTCGGGTAAGGACTGGGATCTGGCGCGCCGTTCGGGCGGGATCAAGATCCTGTCTCCCGGGCAGGAAGCGCGGCAAGCCGACGCGATGGTCTACTCCTATCGGCTCGAGGCGCTTCGCAGCATCCGCGACCGCATCAACGAACTGACGAGCGATACCGTCGTTCTGACCGACAGCGACCATCTCTGCAATATCGATCTCTCCGACGTGATCGCCTTCCATAAGGCGAACGACGCCGAGGCGACCTTCGTCACCGTGCAGAGCAAGATCGGCGACGTCTCGCGCGATCCGCAGACGGCGCTGCAGTCCAACGCGAAGGGACGGGTCACCGACATCGTGCGTTCGAGCGGCTACGACCCCGATCATCCCTTCGTTTCGATCCGCATCTTCGTTCTCTCGACCGATTTCCTCGTCCGTTCGCTCGAGGAGGCTGTCGCGCGGAACTACCACAGTTTTACCAACGATATCATTATGAAGTCTCCCGAAAAGAGGCGGTTCTACTCCTACTGTTTCAACGACGTCGTGATCCCCGTCACGACCTTCCTCGACTATTACCGGGCGAATATGCTGCTGACGCGGGACGCGGCGGCGCGCAACGCCATTCTCGGGAAATGGGAGCGTCCGATCTACACGCGCGTGCACAACTCGCCCCCGACCGTGTATTTCGACGGGTGCAGCGTGAAGGATTCGCTGATCGCCGACGGCTGCGTCATCGAGGGGAAAGTCGAGAATTCGGTGTTGTTCCGCGGAGTCAAGGTCTCGCGCGGCGCCGTCGTCAAAAACTCGATCCTCTTCGGCGACACCTACGTCGGAGCCAACAGTTCGCTGAACTGCATCGTCTCGGATAAAAACGTCGTGATCTCGGACGATCAGACGCTCTCGGGCGCCGGATCCACCCCCTTCTATATCGCGAAGAACAAACGCATCTGAGACGCTCCGACAAGAACAGAAAGGAGATTAACGTGGATATCCTGTACGTTACGAGCGAAGCGGCTCCGTTTGCCGCCAGCGGCGGTCTCGGCGACGTGATGGGCGCTCTCCCGCAAGCGGTGAAGAAGGCGTCCCCCGACGATCGGATCAGCGTGATCATGCCGTTCTATAAGAAACAGGTCCCTTCAGCGCTCGCGTCGTCCTTCCGGTTCGTCTGCGAGTTCCGTTTCAAGTACGTCTGGCGCGACGCCTACGCCGGGATCTATTGTGCCGAGCGCGGCGGCGTTACCTACTACTTTGTCGATAACGAGCAGTATTTTCTGCGCGACGGACTGTACGGACAGTTTGACGACGGGGAACGCTTCGCCTTCTTCTCGACGGCTGTGGTCGAGTTCCTTTTCAAACTGGATAAACTGCCCGAT
>CAMJDE010000061.1 GCA_946404295.1 uncultured Clostridia bacterium
AGGCGCATTTCGCCCGCGCGGTGCTCGAGGGCGTGGCGTTCAGTATGCTCGACTGCGAACACGCGCTGTCAAAGATCGGGATCCCCCACAAGGAGAACGCCGTCATGATCGGTATGGGCGGGAAAAGCCCGCTCTGGCGCCAGATCCTATCGGACGTTCTGGGGATCCGTCTGACCGTGAAAAAGTATAACGATTCCTCCTTCGGTACCGCGATGCTCGCGGGGGTCGCGGCGGGGTATTTCGACGATTTCGCCTCCGCCGTCGCGCTCTGCAACGAGGAGGTCTCCGAAACGCTGCCCGACCCCGGACGGCACGAACTCTACGGAAGGTATTTCAAGAGATATAAGGCGATCTGCGAGGCGCTCGCTCCGATCTACCGCGAGGAGATCCGATGAAGACCGTCGTACTCGTCAAGGTCGTCGACGGGGAGATCAATCCCTTCGACGCCGCCGCCCTCGAATGGGCGCTCTCGCTGGGCGGCGAGGTCACGGTCCTTGCGATGGGACCCCGTTCGTGGGAGGAGCGTCTGCTTCCTCTGACGCGGCTCGGCGTCGGGCGGGTGATCCTGCTCTCCGATCCGCTCTTCGCGGGGTCGGACACCCTGGCGACCGCTTATATTTTGTCGCGCGCGCTCGCGTGTATCGACTGCGACCTGATCCTTTCGGGGCGCAAAACGCTCGACGGCGAGACGGCGCAGGTTGGACCCTGTCTTGCGGGGCTGCTCGGGATTCCGGTCTTAACGAACGTCTTTTCGTTTGCGACCGGGGAGGATGGGGTCTCGTGTAAGACCTCGCTCGGCGCCGAACGCGCGCCGCTCCCCGCGCTGCTGACCCTTGAACGGACGAAAACGCTCCGTTTTCCGTCACTCTTTTCCCGGCTCGGCAGCGTTGAGATTTGGGACAATACGACCGTCGGCGCCGATCCCGCCCGCTGCGGGCTTTCGGGTTCTCCGACAAAAGTGATCGCGACCGAGGAGAGCGTCAAGGGCGCGCGCCGGTGCGAGCGAATCACGCCCGCCGACCTGCTCCCCCTGATTGAAAAACTCCGCGGGCAAAAAAAGCGCGAGCGGACGCTCCCAAAGAGCGAAAAGAAGCTCCCGACCGTTTTCGCCGTCGGGGAAGAGGTGCTTCCGCACGCGAGGGCGATCGCCGAAACCGTGATCGCGCTTCCGCAGCTTCCTCCCGCCGAGATCGCCGCCCGCGCGAAAGCCGAACAACCCGACGCGATCCTGTGGAACGCCGACGCGTGGGGACGGCGCAACGCCCCGATCGTGCAGGCGCTCCTCAAAACCGGGCTCTGTGCCGACTGCACCGACCTTGAGACCGACGGAAAACGGCTCTTTATGATCCGTCCCGCGAGGGGCGGCAACGTCACGGCGAGGATCCGCTGCGACACGCTCCCGCAGATGGCGACCGTCCGCACGACCGACGAAACGGCGGGCGACCTGATCGTTTCGGCGGGGCGCGGCGTCGCGGACGACGTCGGGGCGGTACGGGCGCTTGCCCGCCGACTCGGGGGAGAGTTCTGCGCCTCGCGGGGGCTGGTCGATCTCGGACGCGCCGACTACCCCGAGCAGGTCGGGCTGACCGGTCGCTCCGTTTCCCCGAAGATCTATCTCGCGATCGGGATTTCGGGCGCCGTCCAGCACGCCGTCGGTTTCCGCGCCGCCGACGCCGTGATCGCGGTCAACCCCGACGAGGACGCGCCGATCTTCGGCTGCGCCGATTACGGGATCGTCGCCCCCTTTGAAGAATTATACCGGGAGATCGAAGCGCTCCCGAAAGGAGAAAAAAACGATGTTTGATTATAAGGTGAAGATCGGTCTTGTCCCGATGCGCCGCGACACCAACAACCGTCCGAAGGGAACCTTTCTGACCTGGTATTCCGCCGAGGAGCGGGGCGAGCGGTTCGTCAAGTATATCGAGGAGAACTTCACAACCGATAAAGTCTCGTTCGTCGACTCAAAGGGGCTGGGGACGAAGGATCTGATCCACGACGCCGCGTCCGCCGACGCGATGGTCGAGCGGATGAAACGCGAGGGGGTCGACGCCGTTTTCATCGTCAATTGCAACTTCGGCAACGAAGAGGCGGCGGCGGATATCGCGAAGGCGATGGGGAAGCCGGTGCTTCTCTGGGCTCCGCTCGACGACGAATACTACGTCGACGGGATGCGTCCGACCGATTCGCAATGCGGGCTGTTCGGCGTGTCGCGCCAGATGCAGCGGTTCCATATCCCCTTCTCGCACCTGCCTTGCTGCCGGGTCGAGAGCGACGAGTTCCGGGACGGCTTTCTCTCCTTCGTCCGCGTCGCCTGTATGGTGAAGAACTTTACCGGGCTTCGGATCGGTCAGATCGGGCTTCGTCCCGCGCCCTTCTATTCGGTCATCTGGAACGAGGGCGAACTGATGGAGAAGTTCGGGCTGAAGATCATCCCGATCAACTTCGCCCTGATCGAACAGCGGATGAAGGCAACCCTCGACGAGAAGCCCGCCGAGATGAAAGAGATCGCCGACGGCATCCGCAAGAACTACAAAATGGACGACCTGACGCCGAAATACGTCGATACGATGGCGGCGTACGCCGTGACGCTGAAGCGGCTCTACACCGAGTTTGATCTCGACGCGATCTCCGCCGAGTGCTGGACGGCGACCCCCGTGATGTTCGACGGCTTCGCCCCCTGCACGGTCTACTCGATCCTGAACGATATGGGCTACCTCGTCTCCTGCGAAAGCGATATGCACTGCCTGCTCACGATGATTCTTCTGAAGAGCGCCACGCTCGGAGAGGGCAAACCGCTCTTCGGCGAGTTCACCGTCCGACATCCCGAGGATAAAAACGCCGAACTGCTCTGGCATTGCGGACCGTTCCCGCTCTCACAAAAGGCGGAGAGCGGCGTCGGTTCGACGGCGCGGCTGGTCAACCAGCGGTCGTGGTTCCGCGCCAAGGACGGCGTTTACACCGTCGCCCGGCTGGATCAGGAGAGCGGTCGCTACAAGATCCTGCCCCTCGTCGGGAAGACGACCGAGGGACCCGCGACCCACGGCACCTACCTTTGGGTGAAGTTCGACGATCTGCAGAAGATCGAGGATCGGATCATCGACGGGCCCTATATTCACCATTTCACCGAGATCGAGGGCGACTATTCCCGCGAGATCCGCGAGTTCTGCAAGTATTTTCCGAACCTCGAAACCGACGGGATCTGAACGAACCCGAAACAGCGTAAAGGAGACATGCGATGAGAGAAAAGATCCCCTTTGACGACAACTGGAGATTTCACCTCGGCGATATCGCCGTCCCCGATCCGGTCGACAAGGGACCGGTCTATATGCAGGCGAAGACCGAGCGCAAGCGGACGGGACCCGCGTCGGTCCAGTACGTCGCGAACAGCGACGATTACTCGACCGAACACGAACTCACCCCCGAAAAGTGGGAGAGCGTCACGCTCCCGCACGATTATATCATCGGCGGGACGCCCGACGAACGCAACAACTCGGCGCTCGGCTATTTCAAGTACGAGAACGCCTGGTACCGCAAGACCTTCTCGCTTCCGAAAAACGACAAGGGAAAACGGATCTGCCTCCTTTTCGACGGGGTCGCGGTCCGGGCGACGGTCTACCTCAACGGATGCCTGATGGGGCACAATTTCTGCGGCTATACCGGTTTTGAGATCGATATCTCCGACTACGTCGAGTTCGACCGCGAAAACGTCCTCGCCGTCGAGGTCGACGCCACCTCTTCGCACGAGGGCTGGTGGTACGAGGGCGCCGGCATCTACCGCCACGTCTGGCTGGTCAAGACCGACCGGGTCGCGCTCGATCTGTACGGGATTTGCGTCCGCCCCGAATACAAGGGCGATCATTGGAACCTGACCGTGATCAACACCGTCCGGAACGACCGCTGCGAAAAGGTCGATCTGACGGTCAAAACCGAGATCACGGACGGAAAACGCACGATCCTGTCTCTCTCGGGCGATCTGTCGCTCTCCCCCGTGACGAAGGGCGATCTCACCCTTTCGGGCGAGGTCAAAGCCCCCCGGCTCTGGAGCGTGGAGGATCCGTACCAATACCACGCGACGTCTAAAGTTTACGTCGGCGGGTCGCTGACCGACGTTTACGAAACCAAGTTCGGCTTCCGCTACTACTCGTTTACGCCCGAAACCGGCTTTACCGTCAACGGAAAAAAGACCTTTATCAACGGCGTCTGCGCGCACGAGGACTTCGGGCTTACCGGAAAGGCGGTCGCCGACAATATCCGGAAATACAAGATCGGGCTGATCAAGGAGATGGGCGCGAACGGCTACCGCTGCACGCATTATCCCCATTCGACCGAAACGATGGACGCCCTCGACGAGGCGGGCTTGATCGTGATGGCGGAGACGCGGTGGTTCGAGTCCACGAAAGAGGGGCTTGAACAGCTCGAAACGCTGATCAAGCGCGACCGCAACCGTCCCTCGGTCTTCTTCTGGTCGACCGGGAACGAGGAACCGAAGCAGACGACAGACACGGGGCGGCGGATCAATCGTCGGATGATCGAGACGATCCGGCAGCTCGACCCGACCCGATGGATCACCTGCGCCGTCTCGAACGACCCCGACAAGGCGACGGTCTACGA
The DNA here is from genome assembly GCA_946404295.1 of uncultured Clostridia bacterium. GTDB lineage: Bacteria > Bacillota > Clostridia > Oscillospirales > CAG-272 > UBA1740. Next base: position 4,612 of record CAMJDE010000061.1, read on the forward strand.
CGATCTCGACGTGATCGGGATCAACTACAACCATTGGAACTACGACGCCGTGCACGAAAAGCACCCCGGCAAGATGATCCTCGCCTCCGAGTGCTGCGCCACCGGGACGACGCGCGGGTGGTATTTCGACGACGATCCCGTCCACGGCTACTTCAACGCGGTCGATAAGGACACCAACGAGTGGTTTATCGGGCGCGAGAATATGTGGCGTTTCTTCCGCGATCACCCCTACGTATCGGGCGGCTATCAATGGATCGCTTTCGAGCATCGCGGGGAGTGCCTCTGGCCGCGGCTCTCTTCGCAGTCGGGCGCGATCGACCTCTTTATGCAGAAAAAGGACGCGTTTTATCAAAACCAAACCTTGTTTATTTCCGACCGCCCCCTGATCCACGTCCTGCCGCATTGGAACTGGAAGGGAAGAGAAGGACAGCCGATCCGCGTCGTCGCCTACACCAACTGCGAAGAGGCGGAACTCTTCGTCAACGGAAAGTCTTTCGGACGGGTCGCGATCGACCGTCCGGGACACGCCGAATGGAGCGTTCCGTTCGTTGCGGGCAGCGTGAAGGCGCTCGGCTACGTCGCGGGTAAACCCGTCGCGGGCGACGCGGTCAAAACGACCGGCGCGCCGACGTCGCTCGCCCTGAAACTCGAGAACGCGGTCGACGCGGCAAACGGACGCGACGTTGCGCTCTTCACCTGCACCGCGCTCGACGCCGACGGGCTCGAGGTCCCCGACGCCGCTCCCTTCGTGCGCTTCGTCGCCGGCAAACGCGGCACGATCGTCGGCACGGGTTCCGACGTCTCCGACCATACCCCCGTCCCGTCGCCCGACCGTCGGATGCGGGCGGGCAGGATCGCCGTCGCCGTTCGGGTCGGAAACGTCCCCGGGACGCTGACGCTTCGCGCCGAAGCAGACGGGCTGACCCCCGCCGAACTGGCGATCGAACTCAAATAATCCACCGATCGCGAAAGGAAACGAAATGCTGACACAACGACTCGGGAAACCTTTTCAGACCGACGACGCCTATATCGACCGACTGATCTCGATGATCCGCGACAATCCCGGATCTTGCGACGAGGTCTGGTTCGCGTCGCTCTACGGCTATCCGAAACCCGAAACGCACGCCGCGTACGCGAAAGAACTGCTCCCGCAAGCCGACAAACTCCGTCGGGCGGGACTCCGCGTTTCGCTGCAGATCAGCAACACGATCGGGCACGGGGAGTACATCTCCAAGCGCGATTGTTCGGGTCTGGTCTATCCCGGTTCCCCCGTCCGGAATCTCGTCGGGTGGGACGGAGCGGTCGCGCGCCACTCCTTCTGTTGGCGCGACCGGGTCTTCCGCGACTATATCCTTTCGTCGATCGCGGCGTATCTGCCGATCAAGCCGTCGGCGATCTGGTTCGACGACGATTTTCGCCCCAACCACCATATCCCCGTCACCTTCGGCTGTTTCTGCGACGACTGTATCGCCGCCTTCGGGCGGGAGTACGGCAGGACCTTTACGCGGGAGGAACTCGTTTCCGAGTTGAACGACGGCGATATCGCCTGCCGACGTGCGTTCATCGACTTTACCAAAGCGGGTCTTGCGAGCTTTATGACCGAGTGCTGCGAACTGATCCGTCGGGAACTGCCCGGAACGCAAATCGGACTGCAGCAGGGGTCGATGACGGGGTTCATCGGAGACACCGGCAACCGTTATCTGCACGAAACCATTACCCGCGTGACGGGACTTCCGTCGCTCTCGCGTCCCGGCGGCGGCGCCTACACCGACCACGACCTGCGCGCCTTCGTCAAGAAGGGCGGCGAGATCGAGCGGCAGAATCGGGAATTGCCCGATACCGTCACCGATATCCGTCCCGAGATCGAGAGTCTCCCCTACGTCGCCTACGGCAAGAGCGCGGCGGGCACCTGCTTTGAAAGTACGCTTTACTTCTCGCTCGGCGCGACGGCGATGAGTTTCGCGATGATGATGGACGAAAACGAGGACGCCTCCTTCTACCGACGCGAGTTCGAGCTTTTTTCGCTCCACCGTCCCTATTGGGAAAAGATCGCAGAGACCAATAAGAGAAGCGTGCAGGACGGGGTCAACGCCGCCTTTCTCAAGGGGAAATGGGCGTACCGCTCGAAGATCCCATTCGACTACGCGGAGTGCGATCCGGCGGAGGAATCGGTGATCCGCTATATCGGTCTGCCGCTCTGCTACCGCGAATCGACTGACGGAGTGCAAATCCTGCACGGTTCCGACGCCGATCGGCTTTCCGACGAGGCGGTAAAGGAATTGCTCGGAAAACCGCTCCTGACCGACGCCGAAACGGTCGAACGGCTTGCCGCGCGCGGCTTTGATTTCCCGATTGCAGTCAAAAAGATCGATACGCTCCGCCTGAACGAGATCTGTGCCGACCATCCCGTGAACGCGGGGATCGCCCGACGGGTCTGGGACGGCAAGTTCGCCGGCAGACGCGAGGGCTACCGGATCGACGCGACGGGGGACGGGGTCGAGGTCGTCGGGCGCTATCTCGCGATCGGCGCGGGCGCCGAGAACGGGGACGCGATCGCGACGGCGGTCTTCACGACCTCCCGCGGCGCGAAGTGGGCGGTCTTCGGTTTCGATCTCTGGAACCGCGTCGTCGGGATCGCCCGGCGCGACGCGATTTACAATACCGTCGAGTATATCGGCGGAAAGCCGCTTCCGGCGCGGATGATCGACGGTTTTTCGGCGCTGGTCCTGCCTCGCGTTTATCCCGACGGGACGCTTGCCTCGGTCGGCGTCGTCAACTGCACGCCGGGCGAGAGCGGGGAATACCGCCTCCGCGTTGCCGCACCCGCGGGCACGCAGGCGCGCTATATGGCGCAGTACGGCAAAGAGGCGACCGTCACGGTCGGCGCGGGCGGGGTCGTTGTGATGCCCTCGCTCTCCGGCTGGAACGTCGGCACGCTGTTTTTCGATACTACGGGAGAGGAAACGAAATGATCGAGAATATCAAGGATATCAAACCCATTTACCCCACCGAACCCTGGAAGATCACCGAACCCGCGTTCAAACCCGAAAACAATTACCGCAACGAGACGGTCTTCGTCCTCTCAAACGGGTATATCGGGATGCGCGGCACCTTCGAGGAGGGATACAAACTGCCGAAGGGGCAGGGTATGGAGGGCAGTTTCGTCAACGGGTTCTACGAGAGCGAGACCATCCGCTACGGCGAGACTGCCTACGGCTTCGCCGACAAGACCCAGACCATGCTGAACGTCGCGAACGCAAAGATCATCCGTCTCTCGATCGACGGCGAGGAGTTCAGTCTGTTCGAGGGAACGCTCTCCGAATCGAAGCGGGTGCTCGATATGAAGACCGGGACGCTCTCGCGCTTCGTCCGCTGGACGTCGCCGAAGGGGAAGACGGTCGAGATCCGCTCGACCCGTCTCGTCTCGCTTACAAACAAGTACGCCGCTGCGATCGAATACGCGGTCACCCCGATCGATTTCGACGGCGAGATCACCTTGACCTCGGAGATCGACGGCGACGTTGAGAACAATACTAAGGAGAACAATTCCCGTATCGACTACGGCCCCTACGGGCGGGTGGTCCTGCCCGTCGACAGGAGATGCGATGGCGCCTTCTCGGCGCTCCGGCAGAAGTCGAAGAACACCGCGATCGGGATCGTTTCCGCGATGCGGAACGAGATCGATTTCGACGCGGTCAAGGAGAGTTTGGACGACGAGTTCACGGTCTCGACCCGTTTCGCTTTCAAGGCGCGAAGGGGTAAGACCTATACGCTGACCAAGTATATCACCTACGTCACCACCCGCGATTTCCCGGAAGAAAAACTCTACGACGCGGCGAAAACGATCCTTTCGGATCTTGCGTCCGACGGCTTCGGCGCTCTTGCCGACGCGCAGAAAAAGTATCTCGACGAGTTCTGGGA
>CAMJDE010000062.1 GCA_946404295.1 uncultured Clostridia bacterium
TTTCGTGGAAGATCGGAAGCAAGGCGTAAAAACCTCAAAAATTGAAAAGCGCCCCCCCGTCGCGGGGGGCGCTTTTTCGCTTTTGCAGGCGGGTCACTTGTCCCGTCGTGCCGGGGTCTCGGAAAAGAACTTTTTATACATCTTGTAGAAGTTGGCGTAGTTGTCGTAGCCGATCGAACGCGCCGCCTCCTTCGCCGGCATCTTGTTGCGGATCAGATCGGCGGCGTAGACGATCTTTTTCTGGAGTATGTACTGCTTGACCGAAATGTTCATCTTCCGACGGAAAACGTGACAGAGCGTCGATTTCGAGAGATAGAGGTAACGGGCGATGTCGTCGAGGGTGATCCGGTCGTGGACGTGACGGTCGATATACTCCGAGATCTGGTGAATCATCGGGTCGGATTCGCCGAGCGAGCCGACCGAACTGTACATAATGCGGTGATAGAGGATCTGGACGAGGATGCTCTCGACGAGCGGTCCGTAGCGCTCGGGCTCGGGCATCTGCAGAACCTCCGCCAACGGGTCGAGCATCTGCTTTAAGAACGGGTGAACGTAGAAGGGTTCCTCCCCGATCGCCGTGACGACCTCCTCGCGGATCTGCTCGGGGATCAGGTCGCGGTCAAACAGAATGGTCACGCGGCGGTAGTTGCCGCTTTTGACCGAAAAAACGCTGTGATAAAGGTGGGGCGGAATGATCGCCATGTGGTAGGGCTGGAGTTCGACCCGCTTGCCCTCGACGATGATATGAACGGCGCCCTCGTAGACCGCGATCAACTCGAACGAAAGATGACAATGCGTGTCGAAAATGCGTTTGGAGCCGGTGATCTCCTCACGGTAGGCGAACTCGGTGTGTCTCGTTTTCAGTAACTTTTGCATCCGATCCTTCCCTCCGGGAAAAAACATTTTCTTTATTATAACAGATGTTTGCAAAAAAAGCAATCATTTTCATAAAAAAAGAAATTGACTGAATGAAAGGATATGTTATAATAGAACGTATAAGATGCAAGAAACGTCAAAAAAATAAAGGAAACGTGACTGAACAATGCTTGAACTTCCCCTGCTTTTCGGATCGATCACGATCCCGAACCGCGTGGTGTTTCAGCCGATGGAGGGCTGTGACTGCGAGACCGACGGAGCGCCGGGCGAACTCACGGTCAAAAAGTACATGAACGCCGCCCGGTCGGGCGCGGGGCTGATCTGGCTGGAGGCGACCGCCGTTTGTCCCGAGGGACGAACCAACCCGCGTCAGATGATGCTGACCGAAGCGAACCTGCCGCAGTATCAAAAACTGGTGGCGGATATGCGGGCGGCGGCGAAGGAAGAGACCGGGACCGACCCCGTTCTGATCCTCCAGTTGACCCATTCGGGACGGCAGAGCATCGTTCCGATGATCGCCTACCGCCATCCCCTCTACGAGGCGACCCGCCCCGTGACCGACGCGAATATCGTCACCGACGAATACCTCGACACGCTCCCCGCCCTCTACGCGAAGACGGCGAAATTGGCGGTCGCGGCGGGCTTTGACGGCGTGGACGTCAAGTCCTGCCACGGTTATCTGTTCCAGGAACTGCTCTCGGGCTTCAACCGCCCCGGCAGATACGGCGGGAGTTACGAGAACCGCACGCGGCTCTATTTCGACGCGATCAAAGCCGTCAAAGCCGCCGTGCCGAAGGATTATCCCGTCGTGACGCGCCTCAGCGTGACCGACGCGATCCCCTATCCTTACGGGTTCGGGACGAACGAAAAGGGCGATCTCGACCTGACCGAGCCCGACCGTCTGATCGGGGATCTCTTGGGGCTCGGGATCACGATGTTGAACGTCACGCTCGGAAACCCCTACTATAATTCCTTCGTCAACCGACCCTACCGCGCCCCCGCCGGAGCGCCCGAGACCCCCGAGACCGGGCTCGCCCGCTTCGAGACGGTCGAAAAGCACATCAAGGAACGCTTCCCCTCCCTCCTCGTCGTGGGATCGGGGCTGTCCTTCTACCGCGCCGACCTGATCGAGCGCGCCGAGAGCCAACTGGAACGCGGGATCTGCGATCTCGTCGGCTTCGGACGGATGACGCTCGCCTACCCCTCGTTTTACCGCGACCATCTCGCCGGAAAGTTCGACCCGAAAAAGACCTGCGTCGCCTGCTCGAAATGTACGGCTTTGATGCGGGCGAAGTGCGTGGCGGGCTGCGCCGTTTTCAACGACTATTACAGAGAACTGTATAAGGAGAAAGTAGCATGCAAAAAGTAGCCGTCGTGACCGGTTCCTATCAGGGGATCGGAAGAGGGATCGCGGACGCCCTGAAGTCCGCGGGGTACAAGGTCGTCTACTCCGACGTTCACGAAGCGATGGAGGGCGAACTCTACTGCAAGTGCGACATCTCGAAAGCCGCCGACCGTGAGAATCTCGCCGATTTCGTCGAGCGCGAGTGCGGACGGATCGACCTGCTCGTCAACAACGCGGGCGTCGCCTGCAAGGTGCGTCTCGACATCCTCGAAACGACCGAGGAGAGTTTCGACCGCGTGGTCGGGATCAACACGAAGGGCACCTTCTTTATGTGCCAGACCTTCGCGAACCGGATGATCGCCGAGCAGAAGAAGGGGTTGGAGGATTACACCCCCCGCATCGTCAACATCGCGTCGAACTCGAGTTACACCTCGAGCACCAGCCGCGGCGAATACTGCATCTCAAAGGCGGGCGTCTCGATGATCACGACCCTGTTTGCCGACAAACTCGCCGAGTTCAATATCCCGGTGTTCGAGGTGCGTCCCGGCATCATCAAGACCCCGATGACCGAGGTCGTCTCGGCAAAATACGACAAACTGATCGCCGAGGGGATCACCCCGATCCGCCGCTGGGGTACGCCCGAGGACGTGGCGAAGTGCGTTGTCGCCGCCGCGAGCGGTCTGCTCGATTTCGGGACCGGAACGGTTCTGAACGCGGACGGCGGATTCCACATCCGCAGGCTCTGACGCTTGCGCCGGACTGTCGCAGTCGACGCGGACGGAAAGCATAGTATCTGTCTAAACGAGAAAACGATCTGCTCTTTTCTCCGCATTATTCAGCGGTGAGTGACTTTGGTTTTTTCGCTTCTGTTTATAAGTGCTTTCCGGTCTGCGTCGACTGCGGCAGTCCTGTTCTTTCATTCAAAAAACAGGAGAAACGACGATATGAAGATCGAACGCTTTGACGCGGTGGTGATCGGTTCGGGCTGCGCGGGCTACAACTGCGCCGACTGGCTCTATGACCTCGGGTGCAGGAATATCGCGATCGTGACCGAGGGGCGGCTGAAGGGCACCTCCCGCAACACGGGCAGCGACAAGCAGACCTACTACAAACTCTCGCTCGCGGGCGACGAGGGCGACAGCGTGATGAATATGGCAGAGACGCTCTTCTCGGGCGGAGCGATGGACGGCGACGTCGCGCTCGCCGAGGCGGCGAACTCGGTGCGCTGTTTCCTCAAACTCGCGGGGCTGGGCGTCAAGTTCCCGACCAACGAATACGGGGAGTTCGTCGGCTATAAGACCGACCACGACCCCTTCTGCCGCGCGACCTCGATCGGTCCCTATACCTCGAAGGCGATGACCGAGGTGCTCGAGGCGTCGGTCGAAAAGAAAGGGATCCGGATCCTCGACAATCTGCAGGCGGTGAAGATCCTGACCGAAGAGGGGCGGGCGATCGGTCTGCTCTGCCTCGACACCGGAAAAGCCGGAACGGTCGGCTTTACCGCGATCTCCTCTCCCCACGTCGTGCTCGCGACCGGGGGCCCCGCCGCAGTCTACTTCAACTCGGTCTATCCCACGTCGCACACCGGCAACTCGTCGCTCGCGCTCGAGGCGGGGGCGGCGTTCGGCAACCTCTCCGAGTGGCAGTACGGGCTCGCCTCGACCGACTTCCGCTGGAACGTGTCGGGGACCTATCAGCAGGTGCTTCCCCGCTATATCTCGGTCGACGAAAACGGGGTGGAGCGCGAGTTCCTCTGCGACTTCTTCGACGACAAACGCGAGATGCTCGACCGCGTGTTTTTAAAGGGCTACGAGTGGCCCTTCGACGTGCGGAAACTGCACGGCTCGTCCTTTATCGACCTGCTCGTCTACCGCGAGAGCGTCGTCCTCGGGCGGAAGGTCTATATGGACTTTACCCGCGAGCCGAGCGGGATCGGCGCCGACTTTGCGGGGATCGGGGAGGTCGCGTACAACTACCTGAAGAACTCCGACGCCCTGATCGCCCGTCCGATCGAGCGGCTTTACAAGATGAACCCCGGCGCGATCTCGCTCTACGCCGAGCACGGAATCGATCTTTGGAAAGAACCCCTGCGGGTCGCGGTCTGCGCCCAGCACAACAACGGCGGCGTGCGGATCGACGCGAACTGGCAGACCACCGTCCCGGGTCTCTACGTCATCGGCGAGGCGGCGGGCAGTCTCGGCATCTTCCGCCCGGGCGGAACGGCGCTGAACTCCTGTCAGGTCGGCGGGCTCCGCGCGGCGCAGCACGTCGTCTACGACAGCAGGGCGAAGGCGTCCCCGCGCTTCGACGCGATCGCCGAAGCGGCGAGAAAGGAAGCCGAGGCGCTGATCGAACAAACGAAGGGCGAACGCTCGACCCTCGATACGACGCGCGCGCGGTATGCGACGCGGATGAGCGGGAACTTCGCGTTTCTCCGGAACGTCCCCGAGATGAAGGCGGCGCTCCCCGGGATCGAAAGCGATCTTGCGCGCTTTGCCGAGATGAACCGCTGGGCGAGCGTCGACGAGATCCCCGCGCTCTTCAAGAACCTCGATATCATCCGGATGTCGCGCGCGATCGCGACGGCGATCCTCTATACCGCCGAGCGGTTCGGGTCGCGCGGCTCGGGCTTCGTTTTGAACGGCGGAAACTTTATGGATCGGAATCTCGTGCCCGAGGACGAATCGGGCAGGGGACAGATCGTGACGGTGAAAAAGGACGGTGAGAACCTCGGAATCGAGGTCGTGCCGGTCCGTCCGATCCCGCGGGACCGCGACCTGTGGTTTGAGCGCGTCTGGGCAAAATACAGAACGAGAACAGAGGGAAAATGACTTTTCGAGCGGGAGACGGGATCCGTCTCCCGCTCTTCTTTTCCTTGACAAGCACGCCGGTCGTGCGGTATAATCAATAGAAGAAAACGGCGAAAGGAAACTGTCCGATGATCCGTAAAAAGTGGTTTTTGTACCTGACCGAGTTTTTCTCGGGGATGAGCGTGATGGCGGTCGAACTCGGCGCGTCGCGGCTGCTCGCCCCCTATTTTTCGTCAAGCCAGATCGTCTGGACGCTGATCATCGGGACGATCATGATCGCGATGGCGCTCGGCAACGTGTTCGGCGGACGGCTGGCGGACAAGAACAAGCCCGACCGGCTCTACCTTCTCTTGCTGATCGACGCGATCTGGATCGGGGCGATCCCCTTCGTCGGGAAGTACGTGATCGCGGGGATCAGTTTTCTCTTCGCCCTGTTCGTCAAGACCAACTTCCTGATCTGGGCGTCGCTGGCGTCCTGCCTGCTCCTCTTCGTCGGTCCCTGCCTGATCCTCGGGATGATCACGCCGTCGCTGATCAAGTACGCCGTGCGCAGTCTTGAAAACAACGGGCGGATCGTCGGCGAACTCGAGGCGCTGCAGACGATCGGAAGCATCATCGGCACCTTTATCCCGACCTTCGTGACCATTCCGCTCTTCGGAACGGCGGTGACCTTCCTCGTCTTTGCTTCGATCCTTCTGACGCTCGCCCTGATCTACTTCATCGCGGGACGCCTGACCCGGCTGCCGATGGCGTCGCTCTCGCTTGTGCTCGTTCTGCTCTTCGTACTCGCGCCGCGCGTCAACTACTCGTTTTCGCGCGAGAACATCGTCTACGAGGACGAGTCGGTCTACAACTATCTGCGGGTCGAGGACACCGAGAGCGAGACCATCCTCTCGACCAACGTCCTCTTCGGCGTGCAGTCGATTAAGCGCAAGAACACCGATCTGACGGGGCTCTACTACGACTACGCGCTCGGCGCGAACTATATGGTGAAGGGGAGCGCGCCCACGATGCTGATCCTCGGGATGGGGAGCGGCACTTTCGCGAGCCAGACGCTGAAATACACCCCGCAGTTTACGGTCGAGGGGGTCGAAATCGACCGCAAGATCATCGACCTGACCTACAAGTATTTCGACCTTGATCCCTCGGTCCGCGTCGTCGAGTACGACGGGCGGGCGTACCTATCCGACGCCGGGGTCTACGACGTCATTATGGTCGACGCCTACCAGGATATCACGATCCCCTTTCAGATGTCGAGCGTCGAGTTCTTTTCGCTGGTGCAGAAGCACCTCGCCCCGGGCGGGGTGATGGTCGTCAACCTGAATATGACGGTCGAGGGCGTGAAGGACAACATCAACGACTACCTGACCGACACGATCAACCGGGTGTTCCGGGTGGTCTACGAGTGCCCGACCGACGGGACCAACTGCATCCTGTTCGCCTCAGACAACGAGGATATCTTCGCCGTCTTTGACGAGAACGTCGCCCCGCTTGCGGGGAGCGCCCGCGCGATGATGAAGCGGGTGCGCGAACGGTCGCGGCTTACCGAAAAGGGCGACCGTATTCTCACCGACGACCGCGCCCCGGTCGAACTGCTCGGAATGAAGGTGCTCGACGCGATGATCCGAGAGGAACTCGAGGATCTGCACAATGAGTTCCGCGGCAAAAGTTTTTCCGAGTTGATCGACCTTTTGAACTGACGAAAGAGAGGACGGGCCCTTGCTGAAAACCATCCTGTTCGACCTCGACGGAACCCTGCTCCCGATGGTGGAGAAAGAGTTTCTCGAGGGGTATTTCGGACTTCTGACCAAAACGATGGAACCCCGCGGGCTGAACGGTCGGGAACTGATCGGCGTGCTCTGGCGCGGGGTCGCCGCGATGGTGGCAAACGACGGAAAGCGAACCAACGAAGCCGTCTTCCGCGAGGTGTTCGCCCGCGCGTATCCCGGGCGCGACGTCGAAGACGACCTTTTTGCGCTCGAGAACTTCTACCGCACCGCGTTCGACGGGGCGCGCGTCTTTTGCGGGTACAGTCCCGCGGCGGGGGAGACGGTTTCGGAACTGAAACGGCGGGGGTTTTCGCTGATTCTCGCGTCAAACCCCGTCTTTCCGCGCTTCGCGCAGGAGACGCGGCTGATCTGGGCGGGGATCGATCCCGGTGTTTTTTCTCTCTTTACTTCCTACGAAAACTTTTCGTTTTCCAAACCGAATCCCGACTACTACCGCGCGATCCTTGCCGCGCGCGGGCTTGCGCCCGACGAGTGCCTGATGGTCGGCAACGACGCCGAGGAGGACGCGTGGGCGGCAAGTCAAGCGGGGATCCCGGTCTTTCTTCTGACCGACTGCCTCATCAACCGCAAGGAGAAAGATATCACGGTCTGGCGGCGCGGGAGTTTTCCCGAACTGATGAAAGCGATCGACGAAATGAACTAATCATCCGAAAACGAAAAACGGGCGACCCGACGGTCGCCCGTTTTCTTGTTGCCCTTTTTCTTGTCGCCCTGCGCGCCTTTCACGCATATCCTGAAAACGACGGAAAAAGCGAAAGGACGAAACAAACGGATGGTGCAAGCGATCCCGGGGCTCCTGCTCCCCTTTCTCGGAACCTCTCTCGGCGCGGCGTGCGTCTTTTTTCTTCGCGGTTCGCTCGGGCGGGGCGTCTCGCGCGCCCTGACCGGGTTTGCCGGGGGCGTGATGGTCGCCGCCTCGGTCTGGAGTTTGCTGCTTCCCGCGATCGAACAGGCGGCGTCCTACGGCGGCTTCGCCTTCTTTCCCGCTCTTGTCGGCTTTTGGGGCGGGGTGCTGTTTCTTTTGCTGCTCGACCGGGTGATCCCGCATCTGCACGCCGGGGCGGGACGGGCGGAGGGACCCCGCAGCCGCCTTGCCCGGACGACGATGACGGTGCTTGCCGTCACGCTCCACAACGTCCCGGAGGGGATGGCGGTCGGGGTGGTCTACGCGGGTCTGCTTTCCGGTTCCCCGGAAATCACGGCGGGCGGGGCGTTCGCGCTCGCGCTCGGGATCGCGATCCAGAACTTTCCCGAGGGGGCGATCGTCTCGCTGCCCCTCCGCGCCGCCGGACGGTCGAAAGGGCGGGCGTTCGTCTCGGGGGTGCTGTCCGGGATTGTCGAGCCGATCTTCGGCTGCCTGACCATCCTCGCGGCGGAGGCGTTCGTCCCTGCGATGCCCTATCTGCTCGCCTTCGCCGCCGGGGCGATGATCTACGTCGTGGTGGAAGAGTTGATCCCCGAGGCGGCGGCGGGCGAGCACTCGGATCTCGGGGTTCTCTTCTTCTCGGTCGGTTTTACCGTGATGATGACGCTCGACGTGGCGCTGGGGTAAAAAAGGACGGGGGAGGACCACGCGCTTTCTTAACTTGGATTTACAATACAAGTGCAAGGGAGAGAAAAAAACAAGGTGGACAAAGAT
>CAMJDE010000063.1 GCA_946404295.1 uncultured Clostridia bacterium
GTCACGATGACGTCAAGGTCGTACTTCCCCGCGATCTCGTCGATCTTCTTCGCGAGTTTGAGCATCCGCTCGCCCCACATGAAGCACTTGGGTCCGATCTCAAAATACGGCGCGCGGATCTTATAATTACGGTACATATCAGTTTCCTTTCGGTACTTGATTCATTTTCTCGTCCAGATCGGCGAAACGGCGGTAAGCGTCGCCGTAGTCCGCGCCGGAGGGCGTATAGCGTTTGTCGGGCTTCACGAGTTTCGTGGCGGCGTCGGCGACCGAGGGGAACGCGCCGATCCCGACGGCGGCGAAGACCGCGCAGCCGAGACAAGCCGTTTCGCTCTCGCTGACGGTTTGCAGCGTCTTACCCGTCACGTCGGCTTTGATCTGCGCCCAGAGGGGACTGGACGCGCCGCCGCCCGTGATGCGGATCTCGCGGACCCGATCGGCGCCGATGTAGGCGAGATCCTCGCGGAGCAGAAACGCGATCGACTCCATGATCGCGCGGGCGAAATGCCCACGCGTATGGGCGAGCGTCACGCCCGAAAAGACCGCCGTCGCCTCGGGGTTGTACTTCGGCATCGTCGATCCCGTGAAGTACGGCAGGACGGTCAAGCCGTCCGAACCCGCGGGGATCATTTCCGCCAGTTCGTCGAGTTCACGGAAGGAGTAGTTCTCCGAAAACCCGTTTTTGAACCATTTGAGCGCCATTCCCGCGGTGCTCGACCACAGGATGCGGCAATACTTGCCCTCGATCGCGTGGAGGTGGCAGGGGATGATGCTCGCGGGATCGTAGGGCGGGATCGCGTCGGTCATCGCGCAGATCGCCATGATCGTTCCGGTCATCTCGCTGATCTCGCTCTCGTCGACCACGCCGCAGCCGACCGTTCCGGCGATCTGATCGAGGGCGCCGGTAACGACCTTGATCCCCTCGTATTCACCAGAGACCGTCATACTCGGCAGGATCTTCGGGAAGGTAGACTCGGGAAGCCCGATATAATCGAGCATCTCGCGCCACCAGTCGCGCTTCGAGATATCGAAGTAGACCGACGAGGACTGAATGGTCGGTTCGGTCACGAAATTGCCCGACAGGCGGTAGAGGATCCAATCTTCGAGCAGAAAGACCCGCGCGATCTTTCGGAAGATCTCGGGGCGGTTCCGCCGGAACCAGAGCAGTTTGCACGCCGGCCAACCCGCCGTGATCTCGGGTTGCCCCGTGATCTCGTAGACGCGTTTGGAACCGAAGTCGGCTTTGACCTCCTCCGCCTCGCGCTCGGCGCGGTTGTCGAGCCAGACGACGGCGGGACAAAGGGGTTTTCCCGCCTCGTCCACGAGGATCATCGTCTCGCCCTGCGTGTCGACCGAGAGGGCGTCGGGCTTTCCGCATTCGGCGGAGAGTTCGGCGATCACGGTCTTGCACATCGTGATGTAACTTTCGGCGTCAAACTCGATGTAACCGGTTTCGGGATCGGTGTCGAGGGTATAGTCGACCGAGCGGAACCCGAGCCGCTTCCCCGTTTCGTCGAAGATCGCGGCTTTGAGCGACGTCGTGCCGACGTCAAGTCCGAGAAAGGTTTTCATCAGAGTTCAACCACTTCGATCCCGAGGATCGCGCAGAGGTTGCGGATCGCCGCGCGGTTGTCGCCGTAGGTGATGATGTAGTGCTGGCAGGCGACGTTCTCGGCGAACCGTTCGACGTCGGGAATCCCGATCTCAAGCGCGGAGAGCTGCGGCGCGGGCTGATCCCATCCGCATTCCTCCCACTTCGGCGGGGTCTTGCCGTCGCCGAGGATGATCTGCATCGTGTATTTGCCGCCCTTGAAGATCAGGCGGGACATCGTGACCGTCCCGGTCTTGACCTTCGAGACGTTCAGGATCCCCTGATCGAGCAGACCGAACGCGGCGGGAAGCACCGTGTAGGTGTCGCCGTCGACCATATCGCAGGCGACGAAATCGGGCACGCCGGCAAGCACGCTCTTGTCGAAGAACTCGTAGAACTCAAGGTAGCCGGCGAGCTGACCCGTCAGTTTCTTCATCATCAGCTGGGTCACGGCGCCGAGCGAATCGTTCTCGGGAACGGTGGTATAGCCGTCCTCGGAGAGAAGCATAAAGATCGGGGCGGGCGGGAAGCCGCAGAGTTTCTTCATCCCGTCGACGTCCTTGATCGAGATCGAGAGGTAGCCGCGCTCCTCGGCGATCGCCTTGACCGCGAGGTAGTAGCCCGCCGCCTTCTTCATCGAGTCGGGGTTGGCGGGTTTCAGGAAGTGCCATTTCTTGATGCGCTCTTCGACCACCTTCTCCTTCTCGGCGTCGGTGATCTTCTCGTATCTCTGCTGCATTTCGAGCATCTCGAAGGTCTCGATCTCCACGCCGGTCGTCGCCTTCAGCGAAACGCCGTCGTAGAGCGTGCCGTAGAGGTTCATATCGCGATAGCCCGCCATACCGACCTTCGCCGAGCGCAGTTCCTTCGCGGCGAGGGCGGCGCGGCAGTAAGAGGCGACGACGTCGCTCTTGGTCTTTTTGCCCATCACGTCGTAGACGTATTTGAAGGTGTAGCCCAGCCCCTCAAAGGTGGCGCGGAGCCCTGTCGTGCCCGCCTGATCGGCGGTCGTGACGAGACGGTCGCCCTCGTACCAGCCGCAAAGACCCCAGAGCACCATCGGCAGATGGCGGAAGTTCTCGGTGACCTTCACGACGGCGTGGGTGGGGATCCAGCCCGCGACGCAGACGACCAGTGCGTCGAATTGCTCGGCAGACAGACGCTTGACGGCGTCCTTGACCTGCGTTTCCTCGTAATCGTCGGCGACGGGATAGACCGAAACGAGATCCAGTCCCTCTGCTTTGAGAGCCGCCTCCGCCGCTTTGCATTTCCGGATGATGACCTCAACCGGAGTATTGACTTCTCCGAATCCTACGAAACCGATTTTTCCCATTGTTATTTCCTATCCTTTCTGTCTTTCAGACGATATCAAACAGGCGGTTGATGGCGTCGAGCGACTCCGAAACGAGAAGCGCGCCCGCCTCGTGACCGACGTAACCGCTCGAAACGTAGGCGCTGTAATGCCCGTGCTTCTCGGCTTTTTCGGTCGGCAGATAGCCGAGCGAACCGTTGGTCAGCTGGAGCAGGAAGGTCTGCCGCGCCGCGCTGCGCGCGCGGATCTGGTTGCCGTAATCGAGGAAGAGTTCAAACGGGTTGCTGGCGAACGCCAGATCGCCGAGCCGCACGAACTGCACCTCGATCGGAAGGGTCGAGTTGTGCTCCTGCAGTTTGTGGCGCAGGATCGTGCCGGCGTAGACGTAGAGCGCAGCGGAATCCATATAGTTCAGCGTGGTCCTTCCCTTGAAGAAATCGGCGATCGCCTGCTTCGCGGCGGCGCACTCGGCGTCGGTCACGCGGCGGAGCGGAAGAACGAGTTTCTCGACGACGTGGCGGTGGACCGCCTCGGTCTTGATCTCTCCGACCTCCTCGAGCGCCATCTCGATCTCGTTGAACACGCGGCGACCGATCTTCCAGGTTCCCTTGACGTCGTACATCGAGGGGTCGGCGTCGCGGGGCTTCGGGTTGACGCGGATGACGTTCGGGTCCTTGATCGGGGTCTCGGGTTCGACCCAGCGGATCAGGTCGCGCGGGCACTGATCGCCCGCCGCCGCGCAGAGAGGAAGCAGAAAGATATCTTTGCCGTATTTCTCGCGGAGCAGGATCTTGACCTTGCCCCAGTAGTCCGCGGAGATGATCGAGCGCTGTTCCATCACCTGCGCGGGGCAGGCGATATTGGCGACCACGCCGGTCAGTTTCTTTTGGGCGTTGTAGACGAAGAGCATCTCGACGCCGTTGTCGTTGCCGCCCTCGAGTTCGGTGAAGGTCGCGGTGTCGACGTCGCCCCACATCTTCGCCGTCCCGTCGGAGTAGCAGACGCGGCGGTTCATACCGACGGCGGCGCGTCCGAAGCCGGCGGCGTAGCCGCCCTCGGCGCGGTTTGCCCACGCGGTCTCGACCGTCTTTGCGATCGCGCCGGCAAGATACTCCTCCGACGCGTCCGTCGACAAACAGTCGTCGTTTGTCACCTCGGGAACGTAAACGCAGTCGGCGGGCTTGTACTCCATGATCATCTTGAGCGAGTTCCGTCCCTTTTCGTAGGGGAACGGGATCATGGCGGGCATCGTGTAAGAGTTGTGGATATGGACGGCGGAGATGATGATCTTCGCGGGGTCAAGCCCCGGCGCCTTCACCTTCCCGCGCACGTCAAGCAGCGTTTCGTAAGGGATCTCGACCAGATCGCAGGAGACGAAAACCGTCTGATCCCCGTCGGCGTCGATCGCAAGCGCCGTGACCGTCAGCGGGGTTTCGACCTCGCTGGTCACACGCTCGAAAAATTCGCCCTGCAGCGCGATTCTTTCCTTTGGGGTAATGTCTGTTTCAGCCCATCCGAACTTTATCATGGTTTCCTCCAGAAAAATGTTTTTACAAAGCTGATTTTTGTCTATTGAAACCGACGGAACGGGCGATTCCGACGCCCCTTTCCCCTTGCGGCATACGACGGGGAACGCCGGTTTTCCGGCGTCCCCCGAATCGGTTTACCCGTTTCTCTTATCCATTTTCACGCGTCACTCGCCGGGTTCTTCGTCGACCGGGGCGGCGGAGCCTTCGAACTGCGCGATGAGTTCGATGTCACCGGGCGATACGACGTACTGATAGACGGCGGAGGTCGACTTGACCTCTTCCCCTTCGTCGGTCTTGACGACCCACTGCGTGAAGGTGTAGCCCTCGGCGGGAGTGGCGGTCAGGGTCACGGTCTCGCCCGACTTACCGAACTCGGAGGACGTCGCAGCGGTGCATCCCTCGGTAGCGGACGTGGCGGTGATCGCATAAATGTCGGTCGTAATTCTGGTCTCGTTGTTCTGCGTGCGGCTGCCCGCCTGGACGTTGTTCTCGTACTCTTCCTGGGTGGGATAGAGCGCGAAGACGTTGCCCGTGTACTTGGAGTCGGCGACGTACCCCTCCTGCGGGGTGACGACCGTGACGCGCGAACCGCCGTCTACGACGACGCTCGTCGTGTAGGCGCCGTAGCGAAGGGTCGACTGGAGAACCGGCTCGGTGTTGACGGCGTAGAGGATGCGGACGGCGGGACAGTAGTCGTCCTCGGTGGTCGAAACCGTACCGTTGTCGTCGACGAAGGCGTAGGAGGTGACGGCGAGCATCCCGTTCATCAGATCGCTCTGCTGGATCGCGGGCAGCTGCTCGTTGACCGAACCGTAGACCCACCACGCGCCGTCCTCGGCGAGTTCAAAGCGATAGTTGTAATCGCCGATCTTATCTTTCTGCACGAAATCGCCGGGGGCGCCGCCCTCAGCCGTGATCGCCTGACGCAGCATACCGGTGCTGCTGTAATCCGAAAGTTCCTTCTGGAAGGTGTAGTTGTACTCCTGCGCTTTTGCGACGTTGACGCGCAGATACTTGTAGTCCGCCATCACGCGGCAGTTCGGAACGGCGTAGAACTTGCCTGCGAGTTTCGACGCTTCAAAGAACTTCTCGGTCATATGCTTTTTGATAAGACGGTAGTCGTTCGAGGTCAGTTCCGCGGTCAGATCGCGGAGCCGTCCGGCGCGGACGAGCGAGGCGAGCATATCGTAGTTCGCGATATAAACGAGGTCAAACTGATCCTCTTCGATCTCGGGATACACTTCGCGGATGTCCGAACCGATCGCGCCGTCTTTCGATTTTCTTGCGAGATTGGCAAAGGAAAAACTCGCGGCGTTCAACTTGGAGGTCGCCGTCTCGAATTCGTTGTTCGAAAGCGCCTCGCGCGCCGCGTCGAGAAACTCGTTGATCTCCGCAACGACGTCGGCGGTCCAGTTATCCGTACGGGCGTGTAACGCGGCGTAAGCGACGTAGTACTCGAGTTTTGCGGTCAGTACGGCGGATTCGGCAGCCTCGGCGTCCTTTTCAAGCCGCTCGAGCTCCGCCTTCTTGCTTGTCACGTCGGCTTCCTCCGCAAGGCGCGCGGCGTGCACCGTCTCGACGGCGGTATACCGATTTTCAAGCCACGCGGCGTACTGCGCGGCGGTCACGTTCGTAAACTCGACGTGGATATTATAGTTTGCCTCGGTGAAGCGGTTGAAGTTCTCCGAGATGGCCTTCATCGTCGCGTCGTCGATCGCGTCGTCGGAAACGAGGGCGAAAGAGACGCTGTAAAGTTTCTTCTCCGCCAGGGGATGGTCGTCCATATACTCCTGGGATTTTTCCAGCTCGGTTTTCCCGCATCCGGCGAGCGCCAGGCAGAGCAGGCATCCGAGAAGAAGCACGGCGAGGATTTTCTTCATCATTTCGGTATTCCTTTCCTTATCAGGCAGAAAATCATACGGATATATTTTACTACATATAGAGACGATTGTCAATCGTTTTCCGAGAAATAATCGTCCCGAGCGGGGCAAAAACCGCCGTCAGACGTCGAGATAATCCTTGAGGATC
Organism: uncultured Clostridia bacterium; assembly: GCA_946404295.1. Classification (GTDB taxonomy): domain Bacteria; phylum Bacillota; class Clostridia; order Oscillospirales; family CAG-272; genus UBA1740. Next base: position 6,461 of record CAMJDE010000063.1, read on the forward strand.
TTCGAGCGGCTGGGATGACGGAGTTTGCGGAGCGCCTTCGCCTCGATCTGACGGATGCGTTCACGGGTGATGTTGAAGCGCCGTCCGACCTCTTCGAGCGTCCGCTGACGCCCGTCGGCAAGCCCGAAACGGAGTTTCAGGACGTCGGCTTCGCGGGGGGTCAGGGTGTTCAGAACGGCAAGCAACTGCTCGCGGAGCAGCGCGTAGGACGCCGTCTCGGAGGGAGCGGGGCTGTCGGTATCCTCGACGAAGTCGCCGAGGTGGCTGTCCTCTTCCTCGCCGATCGGCGTTTCGAGCGACACGGGATCCTGCGCGATCTTCATGATCTCGCGGACCTTGTCCGGGGTCATCCCGAGTTCCTTCGCGATCTCGTCGGTCGTGGGCTCGCGTCCGTTCTCCTGCAGGAGTTGGCGCGCGGTGCGCGAGACCTTGTGGATGGTCTCGACCATATGTACCGGGATGCGGATCGTCCGCGCCTGATCGGCGATGGCGCGCGTGATCGCCTGCCGGATCCACCAGGTCGCGTAGGTCGAGAACTTGTAGCCCTTCTGGTAGTCGAACTTTTCGACCGCCTTCATCAGACCGAGGTTGCCCTCTTGGATCAGATCGAGGAAGTACATTCCCTTCCCGACGTGGCGCTTTGCGATGCTGACGACAAGCCGCAGGTTCGCCTCGACCAACTCGTTCCGCGCCGCCTGATCGCCGAGCGAGATGCGCTCGGCAAGATAGGTCTCCCTCTCGGGGTCGAGCAGCGGGATCTTACCGATCTCTTTCAGATACATACGCACCGGGTCGTCGATCGCGAGCCCCTCCTGCGCAAGCATCTTCTCCATCTTTTCGGGGGTATCGTAGATCTCGGCGTCCTGCGCCGCTTCCTGCGCGGTCTCGTCGTTGTTCAGGACCGAGGGCTCCGCCATCTCGGGCGTGCCGTCGATGCCGCCGTAGAGCCGCTCCATTTGCTCGAGATCGTAATCGAGATCGTCGAGCGCCTGCATCACGCCGGAACTGAATACGTCGCCCTTCTCCTGATCCACGATCTCTTTGACGTCCACTTTGCTATCCTTCATTTTTTATCCTCTTTTCTACCCTTTCAGGTATCTTTTCGTTTGTTCTGCAAAACCTGTTGCAGCGCCGCCATCGGGTCGTCCGATTGCGAGAGCCGCTCTTTTGCGACCGCCTCTTTCAGGGCGGCGACGCAATCCGAAAAAAGCTTGTCCCCGTTGTCGGAGAGCTGCATCCGGCGGTTGCGCATCCCGAAGATCCGCCCGATCTCCTCGGGCGAAAAGTCCTCGTTCAGCGCGCTGATCTCCCACTCACCGTCGCCGATCCGGTCGCGGACCGCGCAAAATACGCGGCGGGAGAACTCGGTGAGAAAGTCGTTCTCTGTGAGGATCGGCTCGTCTCTATGGATCAGCGCGCGGTAGTTGGGATCAAGCAGGAGCAGTCCCAGCACCGTTTCCTCGGTGCGGGCGACCCCGGGCGTCCGGCTGAACTCGGGATTGATTCGATCCTGGAAGCCCGTGATCGACTGGCGGAGCGTCTCGCCCTCTTTCTTCTTGTACTCGCGTAATCGTTTGGAAAACCTGCTATCTATGACGTTTCTCAATGATTGGGGCAAAACCGAAAACTTGTCCGCCACGACCCCGATATAGACCTCGCGTTCGGCAGAGGACGAAAAGCCGGCAATCGCATCACAAAGTTCATTTAAAGCATTAATCTTCTGCTGCGGGTCGGAGAGATCGTATTTGGAGAGCGTGCGGTCGAGGGTATAGTCGAACTTCGACTGGCTGCCTTCCAGAACCTTTTGGAAGGCGTCGGGACCCGAATTGCGGATGAATTCGTCGGGGTCCTTCCCTCCCGGCAGTTTCAGAAGCGTGACCTCGACCCCGACCTCCTCGAGCAGTTTCGTCGCCTTGTCGGCGGCAAGTCTGCCCGCCTGGTCCATATCGTAGGAGATCACGACCTTCTTCGAGTAGCGCGACATGATCCGCGCC
>CAMJDE010000064.1 GCA_946404295.1 uncultured Clostridia bacterium
GACCGTCGAGATCAAGTAATCTCCCGCCGACGCCAGTCGGCAAACAGAAAGACAGGGTACGCAAGAACCCTGTCTTTTCTTTTTCTTTCTGTCAGACAACTCGCGTTTTTTGCGAGAAAACGGTATACTTCCGGAAGATATGCACATACTATATGGTGAAATGATATGGTAAAAAGGTATTGACAAACCGGAAGGGGGGTGTTATAATGAAAGACAGAAAGGGGTGTAAACATATGACGAGTGCGGTAAAGAGTACGGTTAATCTCAATCGTGAGTATAAGGAACAGTTGGAATTGTTCGTCCAAATGAAACGGATCGCCTCGATCACAGAGGGGATCAACGCCGCATTGGAGGTTTTCGTAAAAGAGAATCAAAAGGCGATCTATGCAGAGCAGATGGAGGCGGCGGCAAAAGACCGTGCGTTTATGAAGAGAACGCTTGCGTCCCAAAGCGAGTTTGACCGGATCGACAGCGAGGATCTGGCTTTGGAGGACGGAGAATGGTAAAAAAGTGGGACGTCTATTTTCTTAACCTTGATCCGATCAAGGGAAGCGAACAGCGCGGCACCCGTCCGGTGCTGGTCATTTCCAACGACGCAGTCAATCAATACCTGACGGTTTTTACTTGTATTCCGTTTTCCTCGGTCAAATCCGGGGATAAGATTTACCCGACGGAAGTATTATTGACCACCGCGGAAAGCGGACTCCCGAAAGACAGCGTTTTGATGTTGCAACAGATTAGAACGGTTTCCCAGGAACGGATCGCGGGGAACAGAATCAGCACGATCAGCGATGCGACGATAAGGGAAAGGATCAATCGGGCGCTGGCACAGTATTTTGAACTGGACTGAATCCGTACGGAGCGCGGTTCCGCACGAAAAAGAAAAGACAGGGTACGCAAGAACCCTGTCTTTTCTTTTTTTTGCGGATTATGGAATATCGTTTTCGCCGCCGTCAGAGGGGGCGGGGACTTCGCTTTGCTTTTGCAAAACGACGCCGGTCGCGACCAAATTCGGACCTTCGTATAGCCGGAAGGTCTCGCCCGGGGCGGGATCAAACGGCATTTCTTCCGAAAACGGACGGATCGTCGCAAGGGTTTCGCGTTCTCCGGTCTGCTCTTTGACGCGAACGACGACGCTCCACGCGTTCTCCGGATCCAACGCTTCATCGCCGAAACAGACGATCGGGTAGTATCCTTTTTCGGTTTTGGGGAGCGTTTTTCTCCCGCTCTCGTCGGGGGAGAGCCAGACGATCTTTGCGTCGGCGGAACGGAGCGCCTGATAAACGTCGGCAAGGTATTGCCGCAACTGCGCGCAGTTCGGGACGTCGTAGATGCCGAACGGGTATTCTCCTATCCGAAGATCGCAGGTGTTCTTCGCCTGTTGGCGGGGGCTCTGCTTGAAATGATAGTCCTCAAAGCACAGGGCGTCGATACGGTATTGGTATTTGTCGTATCCGTTCGTTAAGATCAGCACGTGGTTTTCAAAATCCAACAGCCAAATGACTTTTTTCCGCACGACGATCAAAACGATCAGTATACAGAACAAAACGATCCCTTCTAAAAAAAGGCAGGTCGCAAGATTGTTCAGAAGCCCGAGCAACGCCAGTAACCCCATTCCGAGGTATGCAAGCAGCGCGATCTGCGTAACTTTACGGCTGGTTGATCGAGTATGATACTGTTTCATGCGGTTATCCTCGTTTCAATGGTTTATCGTAGCAGAAAGATCGCGGGAGCGCCCGCCTCAAGTTCTTCCCGCACGATCGCGAATCCCTCTCCGATCACGATCACGGGGGACGTTTCGTTTTGACAAAGAGAGAAGACCGTTTCGCCCGGCGCTTCCGCCCCGTCGAGGTCGCCGTCCGAGGGAATGACGTAGGCGGTCTTGACCTGTTTCAGAAAGGACAGATCGATGGCGGCGCATTTTCGGTAACCCGGTTTCAAAAGCAGTTCGGCGCCGTGCGCAAAACGCGAGAGCGCCTTTTTACGGTTTTTCTTTGAGAACAGTTCAAAGAGAAGCCGCTCCTGCCGATCTTCCTTGATATACTGCCTGATAAAGCGTTCCTCAACGGTACGGTCCATAAAGATACCTTTCTTTCCGGTTCGGTCATACCCGGCGTGGGCGGATCAGGGACGGAGGACCTGTTCGATCTCTGCTTTTCCGACGCCTTTGGCAAGGTCGGCGTCAATGCCGATATAGACCTCGTCGTAGTTTGTCGGACAGTAATCCATAAAAAACGTCAGACGCGGCTCGTTTGCGGACGGGACTTTTTTGAACAGGGGCAGTGGCTTCTTCGGTGCGAAGAAGTCCGGATCGGGGAAGGCGAACTCAATATCCTCGTATGAGATCTCTTCGAGCAGCGAAAGGAACCGAGCGAGGTTTTCGCCCTCCAACTCGATCGTGAACTGCCGTACCGTCCGTTTGCCGCCCGTTTCGCGCGACGCGAAGCGGGTGATCCCGGCGTTTTTCGCAAAGTCCTCAAGCAGACCGACCGCCTCGGGATCAAGACCGTCGACCAGAACGAAAAGCCGTTCGAGGCGGAACAGTTCAAGGACGCGCTTCAGCCGTCCGTCTTTGGTCAGGTCGCAAGAAAACTCAAACGTCTTGCCGCCGTCTTTGGTTTCGGTTTCTTTGATTCTCGGCTTTGATAGCCGACTGAGCAATCTGTTTTTCATCTTTTTCTCCTGACGGTTCTTGCCTTTATTATATCGTTTGTTCCTGTTTCTGTCAAGTTTGCCGCCTTTCGGTCGCCTTCACTTTTCCGCTTGCGGGAAAACTTCACTCGGCGCCGGCGCCGTCTTCACTTTGCCGCAGGCAAAACATCACGTTTCGCCGACGGCGAAACACATCACTTCGGGGCGCCCGCGGGCGCTCCGAAACAACGTTCATACTCCGGGGGGGCGGTGCATAGAATATACCAAAATACCGAAGGAGAAACGCTATGGACAAGGAAATCTACAAGGGCTTTCACGGGGTACGGGACGCGTCTTTCGGGGTCGTGCGGGGCGAGTGCGTGATCGACGCGACGCTGCCCGACTATCAGCCGGAGATCCGCCGGATCTTTTCGGCGTCGGCGACGGCGCGGCCGAGCGGGAAGTACGTCGCCGGGGGCAAGGCGGAGTTCGCCGGGACGGTCGTGCATACCGTGTTTTGTCAGAACGCCGACGGGGGCGTGTCGGTCCTGTCGCTTCCCGGCGACTACCTGCTCTCGCTTCCCGCGCCCGACGGGTGCGACCCCGTCCTGCTCCCGGTCGTGCCCGACGCGCCGATCTGTCGGCTGACGGGGCCGCGTCGGCTCTCGATCCGGACCCCGCTCTCGGCTGCGGCGCGGTGCTATGAGGAGAAGGAGAGTTCGCCCGCGCTCCCGACGCTCTCCGCCGATCCCGACGTGATCCCCCTGATCCACGCGATCCCGACCCACCGCACCGCCCTTCTCTCGCTCCGGGACGTTCGGATCGGCGACACGGTGCGCGTCGAGGGAGAGACGAAGGTGCTTGCGAGCGAGGCGACGGCGTGCGTCCGCGACGCGGCGGCGACCCCGTCCGGGGTAGACGTGCGGGGCGAAGTTGAGGTCGTTTTGAAACTCGACCGGGGCGACGGCGTTCCCTCGACCGTCCGGCGGCGGATCCCGTTCTCCGAGACGCTCCCGTGGGAGGGCGAACCCCCGGCAAACGCCACGGCGGCGGGTTGGGCGTCGGTCTCCGCCCTCGACGTTACGCCCGCGGACGGCGAGATCGCCCTGGATCTGACGCTCGACCTGACCGCCGAGGCGACCTCTCCCGTCGAGGAAGAGGGACTGGTCGACCTCTTCTCTCTGAAAGAGCCGCTCTCGGTCAAGACCGAGACCATCCCGTTCAGCGACGTTTCTTTCCTCTGGGGATCGGTCTTTACCGTCGAGGGCGACGCCGGGCGGAGCGAGTGCAACTGCGAGGACGCGATGACGGTGATCGGGGAGACGGCGACGGTTTCGGTCGTCGGGACCGCGATCGAAAACGATCTCGCGACGGTATCGGGCGAGTGCCGGGTGTCGGCGACGGTCGGTTCTCCCGCGGGGGATCCCGACGGGGGCGTGACCTATTCGGCGGCGAACTTCCGCTTTCCCTTCTCGGTCTCTTTGGCGATCCCCGCCGCCTGCGCGGGGGCGGGGAAGATCGACGCGACGGCGATCCCGCTCTCCGTGACGGTAAAACTCGACGCGTCGCGCCTGCTCGCCTCGGTCGAACTTGCCGTGACGGTGCGGCTCTCGACCGAAAAAGAGGCGAAGGTGGTCTCGGACGTCGGTCGCGGCGAGGGGGACCGTCCAGCGCGCGAGAAGGGCGAGATTGTCGCGGTCTATCCCGACGGGAACGAGACGCTCTGGGAGATCGCCCGGCGCTACGGCGTCCCGCCCGAAAAGGTCGCGCGGGAAAACGGCCTTGCCGACGGGGTCGCACGGACGCCCGACTCGCCGACCGCCCTCGACGGCGTGGTCCGGTTGCTGATCGAATGAACGCGTGAAAAAAGTGTGCAAGGGGAGTCAAAATCCCCTTGCATTTCTTTTTTTTATATTGTATAATTGTATTATCAAATAAAATGCGCGCATTGTATGCCTGCGCGGGCGTGCAAAGAAAAAAAGGAGGGCGGACGTGGAACGGATCTATACCATCCCGGTCAACGAGGCGTTCGACGACTCGCGGGATCATCCCGAGTGCGGCTGCCCTCTCTGCACGCTCTACCGCAAACTGGAAGAGGACGAGCTTTCCCTGATCCTCGGGGCGTCGATGATGGAGCCCGACGTGCGCGTCCGCACCAACCGCGAGGGCTTCTGCCCGACGCACTTTACCGCGATGCTGAAACGCAAGAACCGGCTGGGGCTCGCCCTGATGCTCGAAAGCCATCTGAACGAACTCGCCCCGGCGCTGTTCCCCCACGGACTGGGCGCGATCGGGGGGCGCGAAAAGTCGGTCGCGCGGCTCGCGGAACTCGAAAAAGATTGCTACGTCTGTTCGCGGATCGAGTTCAGTCTCTCGCGCATGGCGGAGACGGTCGTGCTCCTCTGGGAGGAGGACGGGGCGTTCCGCGAGAAGTTCCGTCGGCAGCCGCATTTCTGCCTTCCGCACTACCGTCGCCTGCTCTCGGTCGCGCGCGATCGGCTCGGGAAGAAGGCGCGCGCCGAGTTCGTTCGCGAGATCGGAGAGGTCGAGGAACGGTGGTTTCTGTCGCTCTCGGGCGACGTGTCGGCGTTCTGCCGCTCGTTTGATTACCGCGCCGAAGAACCCCTGACCGAAGAACAGAAGAGCGCGGTCGAGCGCGCCGTCAAAGGATTATCCGGACTGGAAGGAAGAGAGGTCAAACCGTGCTGATACTGGAAGTTAAGGTCAAACACTTCGGCTTGCTTGACTATTTCGAGGTCAAGTTCGGAGACAAACTCAACGTGATCGAGGGCTCGAACGAGTCGGGCAAGAGTACGCTTGCCGCCTTCATCCGGTTTATGCTCTACGGCTTCACGCCCGATCCGGCGGGGCTGGAGGAGAGACGGAAGCGGACGAGCTGGGAGACCGGCACCGCCGAGGGCGAGATGACGGTCCTCGTCAAGGGAAAACGCTACCGCATCGACCGCTATTCCGCGATCGTCAAAGAGAACGGGCGCGAGGTCTTCCGCGACCGCACCCGCGTCGTCAATCTCGAAGAGGGCAGTCTCGTGACCGAGAGGGACGCCGGCGAATATTTCCTCGGCGTACCCTCCGACGTCTTTTCGAGTTCCGCCTACATCAGCCAGATGGACGATACCCACGTCGGCGAGGAGAAGATGCGCGAGACCATCTCGAACCTTCTCTTCTCGGGCAACGAGCAACTCTCGGTCGATAAAGCCGCCGCCGCGATCAACGCCCGGCGCGCCGCCGAGACCGAGGAACACGGCGTCGGTTCGCGCACCCTGCTTGCGCGCGCCGAGGAACTGATCGCCGAGGAACAGCGGGCGGTCGAGATCACCGAAACGCTGCTCGAGCGCGAAAGCGAACTGGTCGAGAACCAGAAAGCGCGCGAGAAGGTCGAACTGGAGATCGCCAAACTCGAAAAACTGAAGGGCAGTTTCCGCGCGATCGCCCTGCTGAACGGGTTCGACAAACTGCACACCCTCGAGCAGGAGGAGCGGATCCTGCACGCCGAGGAAGCCGAGTTCCGGATGAAGCACACCGGCAACGGCTTTCTGCCCGATACGTCCTACCGCACCGAACTGACCATCAATCGCCGCGTGACGGCGGACGCCTACCGCACCTACCGCGCGGCGGGCGAGGAATGGAAACAACTGAAAGAGAAGATCGAGGACGAACGCGAAGAGGAGAAACTGCTCCACCGCATCGACCGCCACGGCGGCGATACGGTCGTTTCGCGCGAGGTCTCCGACGCGCGTCGGAGCGGGACCAACGCCCTGCTCCTGACCGTCCTTGCGCTCGTGCTCGCGGCGTTTCTGCCGATCCTCGGGGCGATCCTTTCGTGGAAGGGGGGCGTCGCGCTCTATCTCGTCCTCGCGGGCGTCGCGCTCGTCGGGGCGGGGGTCGGCGCTCTGATCTACCGCGGACGCTTCAAGCGCGCGCGGGCGCTCGCGGGCGAGTACGGGTTCAAAACGGCGGCGTCGTTTGCCGCGTTTCTTGCCGGGAACGCCGATCGGCGCGCGGCGATCGTCGAACGCGACGCGGCGCTCCGCCACGCCGAGGACGTCGTCGACCGGACGAAAAAGACCTATCTCGCGACCTATTCCTCCCTCTCCGCGACCGTCGCCCGTTGGGGACGGACGCTGCCCGAGGCGGGGATCGGCACCGCGATCGACAAGATGGTCGAGGAGATCGACGCGATCCTCTCCGCCGAAAACGAGTTCGCCGAGCGCGAAAAGGCGCTTGCCGCCGAACTTGCCGCCCTGCGCGGAAAACTCGCGGGCGAAAACGAGGAGCAGCTGCGCCGCAGTCTCTCCCCCGAACTCCAGAATATGCTCTGCGATATGTCCTTTGAGGATCTGCTCGAGGGGATCAACCAACGGAACGAGAAAAAACAGGACCTCGAAAAGCACCGTCTCGATCTCGAGGACGAGATCGCCGGACTGCGGCAGGGGGCGTCCAACCCCGTCGAGATCCGCGAGAAGATCGAGATCCTGCGCGACCGCATCCGCGCGGCAAGCGAACTCAAACACGCGCTCGATCTGGCGTATACCGCCGTCGCGGGCGCCGAGGGCAATCTGCGCCGCGAGATCACCCCGCGTCTGTCCCAGTACGCCGGGCGTCTGATGAGCGCGATGACCGACGGTAAGTACGGTCAACTCGCGGTGAGTCAGGACCTCTTCCTCGATTTTGCCCGCGAGGAGGGCGACCGTTACTCCGCCGAATACCTGTCGGGCGGTACGCGCGACCTCGCCTACATCGCGCTGCGGCTTGCCTACATCGATCTGCTTTATAAAAACGAGAAGCCGCCGCTCTGCTTCGACGAGAGTTTCGCGCATCAGGACAACTTCCGCGCGACCTGCACGATGCGCGCCCTGCGCGAACTTGCCGAGGACGGGGTGCAGAGTATGATCTTCACCTGTCGGAGCCGCGAATCGACCATCGCGCGCGAGGTCGACCGCAAATATCACCACATCAAGATCGAGAAACTCCGCGCCGATCAGGCGCTCGCCCAGATCGAAGAAGAACGGGCGAGAAAAGAGGCGGAGGAGGAGCGCCGCCGCCGGATGGCGGAAGAGGCGCGCTTGGCGCGCGAGGCGGAGAACGCCCCGCAGCCCGCCCCCACCGTCCTTCTGCCCGGGATCGATTATCCCGAAACGGCGGAGGAACACTACGCCGCCGAGCAAGCCGCGGAAGAAGCCCGTCTTGCGGAACAGGCGCGGCTTGACGAAGAAGCGCGGCTCGCCGAGACCGAACGCCGGATCGCCGGCGGGGACGAAGAGGCGCTCTTCGACGAGGATCGCGTGAACGCGGAAGAAGAGGGCGAAACCGGGGAACCGGAAGACGCGCTCTTTGACGAAACGTCCGAACCCGTCTACGAGGAACCCGCGCCCGAAGACGAACCCGCGGAAGAGTCCGAAGAGGACGAGCCCGAAGCGATCGTCGAGGACGAAGAGCCCGAAGAGGAAGAACCCGAAGAGAAAGCCGAGGACGAAGAAGAGGAGGACGAGGAACCCGACGAGGAACTCGCTCCCGCCGAGGACGAGGGCGACCTGTTCGCTCCGTTCGATCTCGCGCCCGTCGAGGAAGAACCGTCGACCGAAGAGGAAACCAAGGAAGAACCGGCTGACGAACCCGCGGAAGAGTCCGAAGAGGACGAGCCCGAAGCGATCGTCGAGGACG
>CAMJDE010000065.1 GCA_946404295.1 uncultured Clostridia bacterium
CTTGTTGAGCAGCACGTCGGATACCCTTATTTTCCCGATGTCGTGCATCGGCGCCAGCGTCGTCATCTTGGAGACGAACTGCTCGTTCAGCCGTTCGCTATATACCCCGTCCTTGATCGCGTCGCGGGTCAGCCGCTCGACGAACGCCCCGGTGCGCAGAACGTGTTCGCCGGTCTCGACGTCGCGGTTCTCGATCAAACTCGCAAGCCCGGTGATGATGTGGCTCTGCATCCGCGAGAGCGCCGCCTGATTGGCGACCAACTCCGCCTGAATGTCCTGCTGAACCAGGTCGTTATAATAAATGTAGCACAAACTCGCCCCGATCGCGATCGCGATATAGGTGATATTGAGTTTGAAGACCGTCATCGGCACGATCCCGGCGACGAGGATCAGAAGGATCATCACGATCGTCCGCGCGTCGCGGTTGCGGAACCGCCGCCCGACGCGCACCATACTGACGATCAGGTACACGAGACTGACGAAATAGAACGCCTCGTATATCAGGAACAGGCGTCCGCGTACGTAACCGTCCTCCCCGAACGAGAGTATCCACCCGAACGGAGCGGCGAGCGTTTCGACCGCAAAATTGATCGCGATAAACCAGATCGCGATCTTTTTCTGCCCCGGCAGTCCGAGCGCCCCGGAAAACAGAACGCCGAGCAGGGGAGCCGTCGAGAACTGCAGCACCGTCAGAATCGTCAAGGGGATCGCGAACTTCGGGTCGTACGCGCCGCAATGTACGGCAAACTCCGCGGCGGAGCAGAGCATAACCGCCGAGAAGGTAAGCAGATACCAGGTCTTCTGCTCCCGCGTAAAACCGGAGTAATGCAGAACGTGCAGGGTCATGGCGATCATCATCAGTTCTGTCAGTATGATCGCGCTCATGTAGAATGTCATGGGGCCTTTCTCCTTGTTTTAACTCTCGAAGTGCAATTTGTACAAAGTGGTTCGCAATTCACGGGAGATTTACAGGCAAGCCCTGTAAATCTCCTCGATATCCTCCGTCGTCAGCGGGACGAACGCGTTTTTGAGATACCCGTCCGGGTTGGCGTGCGCCGCCATTTCTGCAACGTGTTCCTCACCGATACCGAGTTCCGTGAGCGTCATCGGGATCCCCGCCTCCCGGAAGAAGTTTTCAAGGGCGTCGATCCCGGCGGTCGCGAGCGTTTCGTCGTCGCCGGAGAGACCCCAGACGTTCTTTGCGAAGCGCACGAAGCGCCACGCGCAGGAGGGATCCTTCTTCAGAATAAACCGCATCCAGCGCGGGGTCAGGATCGCGAGCCCGACGCCGTGGGTGATATCGTAGAACGCCGAGAGTTCGTGTTCCATCGAGTGGCACGGCCAGCCCGTCCCCTGCTTCCCGTATGCGGGGATCCCCGAGCAGGCGACCGACGCGATCGCCATCAGGTTGGCGCGCGCCTCGTAGCTCGTCGGCTCGGAGAGGGCGACGGGCAGATACTTGATCGCGGTTTTGAGGATCCCTTCGGCGATATAGTCCGAGAGGGAACTGTCCTCGGTGCGCGAGAAATACCCCTCGAAAACGTGGCTCATAATATCCGCGGTGCCCGCGGCGGTCTGATACGCCGAGACCGAGTAGGTGTAGGTCGGGTCGCAGATCGACGCGGCGGGATAGGTGTAGACGTTCCCGAGTTTTTCTTTTGTTTCGAGGTTCGAGATGACCCCGCCCGCGTCGTATTCGGATCCCGTCGCCGCGAGGGTCAGGACGTCGACGAGCGGCAGCGCCTTAAGCAGCTCGTGATCTCCCGCCACCATCTCCCACAGATCGCCGTCGTAGTAGACGCCCGCCGCGATCGCCTTGCAGCAGTCGATCGTACTGCCGCCCCCGACCGCGAGGATCACGTCGATTTTGTTCTCGCGGCAGAGTTCGACCCCTCGGCGCACCGACCCGATCCGCGGGTTCGGCTCGATCCCCGACAGTTCCGTGACGGTATAGCCGCCCTTGTCGAGGATCTCTTTCACCGTGTCGTAGAGCCCGATCCGCTTGATCGACCCGCCCCCGTAGGCGAGCAGCACACGCCGCCCGAACGGGCGCAGCAATTCGTCCAACCGACGGATCTGCCCCTCTCCGAAATAGAGTTTCGTGGGGATCGCGTGTACGAAGTTGCGCATGGTTCGTTCCTTCCTTTCTCGTGCCCCTTCGGGCACGTCACGTTCCTATATCGCGCCGTCGGCGCGATTCGATATATTGCCCTGCGGGCAATTCGATATAACTGCCTGCGGCAGTTTCGATATATGCTCGCTTCGCTCGCATTCGATATGTTTGCTTCGCAAACGAGGGCGAGATAAACCCGCAACCCCTCTTGTCCCGCAGGACATATCGAGCGTCTGTGCCTTTGGCACAGTTGCATATCGAGTCCCGAAGGGACATATCGAAAAACCGCTTGCGGTTTTATCTCGAGCGCCGCCTCGCGGCGCCTCACTTCTTCCGTCTGTCCTGACCGCCGGCTTTATAGAACGCCGCTTTCTCTTCGTACATCACGGTATCCGACTCTTTCAGCAGCGTTTCGACGTCCTTTTTGTCGCCGATCCGATAACTGTACCCGATCGAGCAGGTGTAGTCGGTCTCGCCGACGTATTTCCGGATCCGCTCGATCAGTTGATCGACCTCAAGATGCGTCGTCTTGCGGCAAACGATCACGAACTCGTCGCCTCCGACGCGGTAGCCCGACTGCCGCCGTTTCAGCGAGCGCCAGATGCAGAGCGCGAGGGTGGAGAGCGCCTCGTCCCCGGCGTCGTGTCCCTGCTTGTCGTTGACGGTCTTCAGTCCGTTCATATCGAGCGAGACGATCGCCGAAATATCCTCGGGATCGGTCGCTACGTCGGAGTAGTACGCCTGTCGGTTGAGAAGCCCGGTCAAGGCGTCCTTTTTGGTCAGCTGCAGGATCGAGAAAACGTAGTAGACGAACAGAGCGATCGCGATCGTCATGCAGAAGAGCTGCGAATAGTCGGCTCCGAGCAGGAAGGGGAAGAACAGCCCCGACAGAAAGATCACGCAGAAGAAGACGATCGGAATGATCTCCGCCGCCGTCCGATTGCTCTGACGAAGGAGGGTCAGGATCAGCCACGCGCAGTAGAGCCCCGCGACGATGAAGGGAAGAAGCCCGATCGGTCCGCGTTCGAAACTGCCGTCTTCCAGCACGCGGAACACGACGCCGTTCCAGATCGAAGAGACGTCGATCCCCGCCAGAACGATCGCGGGAATAAAGACGAACCACCTCTGCTTTTTCACCAAAGCGAAGAGGATCTGCGCGATGATGAAGGGCGTCGAGCTGTAGCGGATCGCCATCAATACCGTCCGCAGCGTCCGATAGGTCGCGTTCCCGACGACGTAGAACTCGGCGAACACGACGATCGACAGAAGAAAGACCGCGATATTCAGGATCAGAATACGCCGCACGGTCCGCTTGTCGAGAAAGACGGTCGTTTTCAGCGAGATCGAGAACGCCGCTAAAAGCAGCACCAGCGACCAGTTCTGAATGAGATACTCCTTGATTGCCACCTTGTTGTCTCCTGTTCTTTTTTATTTATGCGCCGCAGGCGCAATTCACGCGCAGCGAAGCGGAGCAATTCATGCACGAAGTGCAATTCATTTCTTCGATCCCGTGACGGCTCGAAGGATCTCTTCCACGTCCGCGCCGTCGATATCGAGCCCGGTCGCCTTTACGATCCTGACCTCCCCGATCCCGTACAGATTCTGCGCCAGCGCCCGGACGTACCCGAAGCCGTATTCTTCCGGGACGAACTCGCCGCCCGCCGTCGTGAAATAGGTCAGTTTTTTCGCGCGGCAGAGCCCTTCGGGGACGCCCTCGGGCGTATAGCGGAAGGTGATCCCGATGACCGTCACCTGCTCGAAATACTGTTTCAGAACAGCGGGGAAGGACAGATCCCAGTAGGGCGCGGCGACGACGATCTCCTCGGCTTCGGCGAATTGCCGCGCGAGCAAGAAGAGCGGATCGTCAAAGCGTCCCTCGCCGATAAGAAGATCGCGCTTTTCAAGAAACGCTTCGTCCACCTTCGGAAAGGCGAGGTCGATCAGCCGGACCTCCGTCACGGGCTTCGCCTTTTCCGCGAGCGCGGCTCTTGCCAGCCGCAGCGTCCGCGACGCTTCCCGCACACAGGCGTTGATAAATAAAACCATAAGAATCTCCCTATCGCGCGTCTTTTTTGGATACGAAAGCGGTTACGTTACGCGGCGTTCTTACTTGCGTATGGGCTGTTCTTCATTCTGCTTGTATTCCGGGGGGATACGGCTTGTTCTTTCGTATCAAAACAAACAGATATCGTGCAAACGGTACCGCAGCCGCCGCGCCCCCCGCAATACAGGAAACGGTTTGATTCAGTCCGAGTCCTTCCTTCGCAATAAGAATATAGGTCGTACTGACCGCGGTCATAAAAACGGCGGGCAGGGCAGTAAGCAAAGACCCGAAACGATACGTTCCTTTTTTCAGAAGGTAAGCGGTCGCTACCCACAGAGCGATCATAGCAAGCGTTTGATTGCTCCATGAGAAATAACGCCAGATGATCTGAAATCCGTTGTCGTTTACGATGGAAAACCAGGTCAGCAGTCCGCCGACGGCAAGCAACGGAACAGTAATGAGCAGGCGGTTTCCGATCTTTTTCTGATCTGAATGAAACGTCTCGGCAAGGATCAGTCTTGCGCTTCTGAAAGCGGTATCGCCCGAGGTAATCGGGCAGACGACAACGCCCGCGATGGCAAGAACACCGCCGACAGCGCCCATCAGACCTGTCGAGATTTCATAAACGACGTTCGCCGCTCCGCCCTGTAAAGCGTCCCGGAGGATCTGCGTCGTCCCGTAGAAGGATACTCCCGCGGCTGCCCATACCAGCGCGATCACCGACTCGCTGATCATCGCGCCGTAAAAGACGGCTTTCCCTTCTTTTTCGGACTTGATGCACTTTGCGATCATCGGAGACTGGGTCGCGTGAAAGCCCGATATTGCGCCGCAGGCAACCGTGATAAACATATACGGCCAGATCGGCGTGCCGTCGGGATGAAGATTGTGCAGAGACAATTCGGGGATTGTATATCGGCCTCCCGAAAAGACGATGCTGCCGATTACCGCGCCGGCCATAACGATCAGAAGCACGCCGAACAAAGGATACAGTCTTCCGATCAGCTTGTCGATCGGCATAAGCGTCGCAAGCAAATAGTAAACGAGTATGATAACCGCCCAAAAACTCCCGTTCAGAAACTCGGGCGTAAGTCTGGCGAGCAGGCTGGCGGGGCTTGTGACGAATACGGTGCCGCACAGTACCAGGAGGATGACGGAGAACAAACGCATGATCCCTTTTGCGGCTTTACCCAGATATTCGCCCGATAATTCAGCCAACGACGCGCCTTCGTGGCGCGCGCTGATCATACCGCTCATATAATCATGGACCGCACCGCCCAGAATCGAGCCGAAAACGATCCACAAAAACACGACCGGTCCGAACACCGCGCCCATCAGCGCGCCGAATATCGGTCCCGTTCCGGCAATGTTCAGGAGCTGTATCAAAAACGCCTTCCACTTTGCCATCGGAACACGGTCAACGCCGTCGTTCATCGCGATCGCGGGTGTTTTCCGATCATCCGGAGCAAAGACTTTTTCAGTTACCTTGCCGTAAACGATATAACCGAGTATCAAAACCGCAAAAGAGATCAGAAGAGAAACCATTTTTTCTCCTTCCTTTCTACTCGAAAAGTCAATCACGGTCAAAACCGTTGCTCTCCAAATCATAAAATGACGTTTCCCCGGAGACGTCCGACGTCAATTCCCCCGCAAACTTCACTGCCTCGGGCATCTTCGCTTGCTCCGCAAACTTCACTCGCCGTAACCCATTCCCCGCGAATCGCGTCCGCGATTCGGCGGGAACCCCTATGGGCGGCGCAATTCATTGCCGAATCATTCAAACGCCCGTTTTTTCTTCCTTTTCCTCTTTCGGGACGCCGTGCGCGTCAAGTTGCCTGACGATGGATTTGATCCCCACCCGATAGTCGTACACGGAGAGAATCTCTTTGTGTTCACAGTCAAAAACGGTCAGTTCCCGTTCCGAATGGACGTTTTCATACAATCCCATATCAGAATACGCGACAAATCGGTTCTTTCTAAACGGGCGGACGATTATGATCCCGTCCTCCCGAATGATCTCGTACGTACCGAAGTAAATCAAAACGAGCGTGAGCGCCAAGACGATGAAAAGAACGGAAGACAGAATAAGAGCGATCCAAGCCCCGTCCGGCGCCTGTTTTTCAAAGAATGAAAACACAACGAACGCATAAGCGAACAAACAAATCGTCCAGATCAGAATGAAGACCGAAAAGAGTCTTGCATAAAAAGGGTATCGTGTTCGGTCAAGTAATTCGTTTTCGCGTCGGTCCTTTTTCGAGTGGGTATAAGGAGAGAGAAAAAGAGTAAAGAGTCCTACGAAAAATCCCGGAACGAGGAAAAGGATGGCAAGGATAATGATCGTCAGTTTCATTTTCCATTTCTCCTGTCGTTAAACGTCAGATCGGCATAGGCAAAAGGACCCGTTCTCTTCGGTAAATTGTTTCCATCCATTGCCGCGTTGCGTCGGGATCCCGGGATTTGACCGCTTTGGTTAGACTGTGTTTCCCTGTGATGATATCACCGTACTCAAAGGCGGAAACAAGCGCGTGAAGTGAGGGGAAAACCGCTTTTTGCTTTTCGGTAAACGGTCGGATTCGGTGATATCCCCTTAAAAAAGCCGTCAGGATCAAACTTTCTCGATTTTCACCCATCTCCTCTGGATAATCCATCAATCTGGATTCAAAGATCCCCTGCATAACGGCGTCGTAAAACAGATTATTGTCACCGCACCAGTTGAAATCAAAAACCCCGATTGTTCCGTATTCGGTTCGATAAAGGTTGCAGTCACTAATGTCGCCCTGTACGGCGTAGCGCGGTTCTGTCTCAAAAGATCTCACGGCTTGATCAAGGATTGTATGTTCGTGAACGATTTGATTGAAAAGCGTTTCGTCGACCGTGCGGAGATACTCTTCGTGTTTGATGAATCCGTCGTAACTGAACAGATCGTTTTCGGTCAACGGGTCAAACAACACGGCGCTTTTTACGTGCCAATTGTTTAGTTCGGCGATCTCGTGCATTCTTGCGAGCATCGTGCCCGTTTGTTCTGCCGTTTTTTCGTCAACGATACGCAGTTCCCCCGCCTTGAAATCCTCAACCGTTACGGTCACGTCGTACCCGTTAAGGGAATACTTGCGTGCATAACTTCCGTTTGAAAGGTAGTTTTGCGGTGTTTCGATCCCGTGGGCGTACAGTAGCGAGGCGAATCCGGATTGTGCCTCGATGACCTCGGTCGGAACGTTTGTTTCATTCTTGAAACGGATGACGAAAGAACGACCATCTTCAGTTTCCGCTTTCACGATCAATCGGACTTCTTTGGTTGCTGGATCATCCTTTTCATAGTCGTAACGCTGCAATTCTTTAATGGAAAAAATGGTCGCTTGTATTCCGTAATCGATCAAAATTGCGCGAACGTCCTCTTTGCCAACAGTAAACACGTTCATTCTCCGTTCGTTCGGTCTATGGTTGGATTGCGTCTCGTTTACGGTTTTAAAACCGCGGGAACCTCATCCCACCCTCGGGCATCCACAACTTGCGCCGGAGGCGCAAACTTCACTGCAGCAGGCAACTTCACTTGCTTCGCAAACTTCACTCGCCGTCAGGCGAACTTCGTTGTCGAGACAGCATGCATGCTGTCTCGACGTGCGCCGTGCGCGGGAAGAGATCGACCGGGGTGACCGCGGAAAACCCGTACCCTTTTTTCGTCAGGTACGCCACGTCGCGCGCGAGCGTTTCGGGGTTGCAGGAGATATAGACGATCTTCGGGATCGCTTTCGAGGCGAGAAAATCGAGCAGTTTCGGGTCGCACCCCTTGCGCGGCGGGTCGAGCAGAACGGCGTCGGGGACGAGCGTCTTTCCGAGCGCCTTTTCCGCCCCGGCGAGCAGTTTTTCGACGTCGGAGGCGTCGCCCGCAAAGAAGGCGGCGTTTTTGATCCCGTTCCGTTTGGCGTTCCCGTCGGCGCACCGCACCGCGTCGGGCACGATCTCGATCCCGATCACCTCCGCGACTGCGTCCGCCATCGAGAGCCCGATGCTCCCGACCCCGCAGAACAGGTCGAGCAGAAGTTCGTCGCCCTTGAAATCCGCGCTCTCCTTCGCCTTTTTG
>CAMJDE010000066.1 GCA_946404295.1 uncultured Clostridia bacterium
CTGTTCTTTTCCGGGGTCGTATTCGCCGCGGCGAAAGAGGTAAGCGCGGAGAGCGGAGAGCAGGGTGTCGGACGAACCCTTGTCGTCCTCGTGCACCGCGATCCCGGGACGCTTGTCGAGGAGGATCAGGTTGTCGTCCTCGTAGAGGATCGGGAGTTCTCCCTTAATCCGGGCAAGTTCCGACGCCGTGTCGGCGTCGCCCGTCCGGTCGAAGAGGTCGTCGGGAAGAAAGAGTTGGAGTTCGTCCCCCTCGGCAAGGATCTGCTCGGGCGCGGCGCGTTTGCGGTTGACCTTGATCTTTTTGATCCGGATCGACTTGTAGAGCAGCGATTTCGGCATACGGGGCAGCGCCTTGGTAAGAAACTTATCAAGGCGCTGCCCCGCGTCGTTCTGACCGATCGTCAGAGTGCGCATTTTATTTGGTGCCGAAGAGACGGTCGCCCGCGTCGCCGAGCCCGGGAACGATGTAGCAATGCTCGTTCAGTTTCTCGTCGAGGGCGGCGGAGTAGATATTGACGTCGGGATGATCCTTCTGCAGGCGCGCGACGCCCTCGGGCGCGGCGACGAGGCACATCATCACGATGTTGTGGCATCCTCTCTCTTTCAGTTTCGTGATCGCGTCGGAGGCGCTGCCGCCGGTCGCGAGCATCGGGTCGACGAGGATGACCAGCCGGTTCTCGATATCCGGCGGCATCTTGCAGTAGTATTCGACCGGTTCGTGGGTCTCGGGGTCGCGGTAGAGACCGATGTGCCCGATGCGGGCGACGGGGACCAGACGCAGAAGCCCGTCCACCATCCCGAGCCCGGCGCGCAGGATCGGGACGATCGCCAGTTTCTTGCCCGAGATGCGTTTTGCCGTCGTCTTGCAGATCGGGGTCTCGATCTCGACGTCCTCGAGCGGCAGGTCGCGCGTGATCTCGAAGCCCATCAGCATCGAGATCTCGTCAAGCAGATCGCGGAAATCCTTGGAACTGGTCTCGATCTGGCGCATGATGGTCAGCTTGTGGGTGATCAGGGGGTGATTGACGAGATGAAAGGTACTCATTTTGCTTTCTCTTTCCCGGGAACGCGCGGCTCCCTGTTTTTTCTCCTTCATTATACTCTTTTTCGTCAACGATTGCAAGCGTTATTTCAAAAAAACGCTTTTTGCTTGACAGAACGGATAAAAAAGGGTATGATTATATAGGTTGCGGCGTGCCGCAAGGAAAGGAGTACACTATGCAGGACCAACCGTTGCTCGTCGTCGACGGACTGACAAAATACTACCGCAGTTTCCCGTCGCTCTCCGACTTTTCGCTCACGCTTACTCCGGGCAAGATCGTGGCGCTGCTCGGACCGAACGGAAGCGGGAAAACTACGCTTCTCAAGATCATTTCGGGATTGCTCACCCCGAGCGCGGGGAGCGTCTCGATCCTCGGCTGCCCGCCGGGGGAGGAATCGCGCGGGCTGGTCGCGTATCTCCCCGACCGGATCAGTATTCCGGGCTGGATGTCGAGCGAAACCGCGATCGCCTACTTCGCCGATTTCTACGCCGATTTCGACCGGGCGAAAGCCCAAAATATGCTGACCGATCTCGGGATCCCGCTCGACAAGCCGCTCGGCAAACTCTCCAAAGGGATGCGCGAGAAAGTCCAGCTTTCGCTCGTGATGTCGCGGAACGCGAAACTCTATCTGCTCGACGAGCCGATCTCGGGGGTCGACCCCGCGGCGCGCGAATATATCCTGCGCACCATTCTCACCTGTCATTCGCCCGATTCGACGATCCTGATCTCGACCCACCTGATCGCCGACGTCGAAGAGGTGATCGACGAGTTCGTTTTCATCCGCGACGGACGGCTGCTCTGCTACGACAGCGCCGACGAGGCGAGAAAGAGAGAGGGCAAGACCCTCGACGAAATGTTCCGGGAGGCGTTCAGATGTTAAAGAAACTTTTGAAATACGACTTTCTGTCGCTGAAACGTTTTCTGATCCCGGTGTTCCTTCTGACCCCGGCGCTCGCCCTCTTTGCCGGGATGCTTTCGTGGATCTCGACCCGGGCGGAGCAGCCGCTGGTCACGCTCGGGCTGAACTCGATCTTTCTTTTCTCGGTCGTCGCGCTCGTTCTTTCGGTGGCGCTTCTGCCGGTTCTGCTCGTCGTCTACTACTACCGGGGGCTCTATTCCGATACCGGCTACCTGACGCTCCTGCTCCCGGTCAAACGGCGGCAGCTGATCCTCTCGAAACTGCTCTGCGCGTTCCTTTCGATCACCGCGTATATCGTCGTCGCGTTCTTCTCCTTCGGTTTCGCGTTCTTCGCAGGCTCGGCGGCGGCGGTCGGGCGTAACCCCTTCTACGCGTACAGTCTCTTTTTCACCTTAGTGAAAGAGTTTTTGACGTCCACCCCCCTTCATCCGGCTCTGCTCGCGATCGAGGGCGTGATCTACCTGCTCGTCTGGCTACTGCTCGAGTTCTCGAACTACTATCTCGGGGTCACGCTCGGCGCCGTGGTGTTCCAGGGCAAGGGCAAGATCTGGGGCGGTATCCTCTTCTGCGCCGTGACCGACACTGCCGTTTCGGTCGTGCTTTCGCTGATCGAACTCGCCATTTCGGGCGGTGTGTTCGGGCTGGGCGATCTCTCGGCGTTCGAGAGCCCCGTGGTCCTGCAGGTCTTTCTCATCGTCGGGATCGTATTGCGGCTCGCGGTCGCCGTCGGCGTCACGATCATCAATATCCGTCTGACCGAAAAGAAACTGAACCTCGGCTGATTTTCACCGAAAAAAGGGGATCGGATTTTCGTCCGATCCCTTTTCTTTTTTATTCTTTGTGAAGGAGGGTGAGCAACCCTTCCTCGTCGATCACCGGGACGCCGAGCGCTTCGGCTTTGGTGAGTTTGGAGCCCGCCTCGCTGCCCGCCACGACGTAGGAGGTCTTTTTCGACACCGACCCCGAGACGCGTCCGCCCGCCGCCGCGATGAGAGAACTCGCCTCGTCGCGGGTCATATTCGGGAGGGTCCCGGTCAAAACGAAGGTCAGCCCCGAGAGGGCGTCGCCCGTCTGCTTCTTTTCCGCCGCCGTCGAGACGCCCGCTTCGACCAGCCGCCCGATTAGTTCGCGGTTCTCCTCCGACGAGAAGTATTCGACGATGCCGGAGGCGGTGATCTCCCCGACGTCGGGCACGGCGCACAGGTCGTCGAAACTCGCCTCCGCGAGGGCGGAGAGTGTTCCGAACCGCCGCGCCAGCGCGGTCGCGGCGACCTCGCCCACCTGCCGGATTCCGAGCGCGGAGAGCAGGCGTTCCAGCCCCCGCGATTTCGACTCCTCGATCGCGGCGAGCAGGTTGTCCGCCGATTTTTCACCCATGCGGTCGAGTTTCGCCACGTCCTCGCGGCGGAGCGCGTAGAGGTCGGCGACGTCGCGGATCAGGTTCGCTTCGAGCAGCGCGCCGATCACCGCGGGACCCAGCCCGTCGATGTTCATGGCGCCCTTCGACGCGAAGTGGATGATCGCCCGGGCGCGTTGGGCGGGGCAGCCGGGATAAACGCAGCGCACCGCGGCGCCCTCCCCCGCGTCGTCGCGTACTACGGGGCGACCGCAGGACGGGCAGACGTCGGGCATTTTGAAGATTGTTTCGCTCCCGTCGCGCTTTTCCTTCACCGCCGAGACGATCTCGGGGATGATGTCGCCCGCCTTCTGTACGATCACGGTATCCCCGATGCGGATATCGCGCTCGGCGATATAGCCGTCGTTGTGGAGGGTCGCGCGGGAGACGGTACTGCCCGCCAGCCGCACGGGGGCGAGTTCCGCCGTCGGGGTCAGGACCCCGGTCCGCCCGACCTGCAAAGTAATATCGAGCAGTTTGGTCGTCTGCTGTTCGGGCGGGTACTTGTAGGCGACCGCCCACTTCGGGCGACCCGTCCCCTCGCCCACCGTCACCCGGTCGGCAAGCCCGTCGATCTTGACGACCGCGCCGTCGATGTCGAAGGGGAGCGACGAACGGAGTTCCCCGAGCCGCCCGACGTGGGCGAGCACCTCTGCGGGGTCGTCGGTCACGATCCTGTGGGGCAGGACGTGGAATCCGAGTTCGGCGAGCCGATCGAGCGTCGCGCCGTGCGAGGTCGGTTCGCCCTTCGGAAACGGATTGCCCTCCTGCAGATTGAACACGAGAATATCCAGCCGCCGCGAGGCGGTGATCTTCGGATCGAGCTGCCGCAGCGACCCGGCGGCGGCGTTGCGCGGATTGGCGAAGAGCGACAGCCCCTCGGATTCCCGCGCGTCGTTCAGTTCGTCAAAGACCTCGCGCGGCATATAGACCTCGCCACGCACGACGAGGCGCGGGATCGGTTCGGGAAGGGTCAGGGGGATCGAGCGGACGGTGCGCAGGTTTGCCGTCACGTCCTCGCCGACCAGCCCGTCGCCCCGCGTCGCGCCGAGCGTCAGTTTGCCGTTCTCGTAGGTCAGGGCGACAGAGAGCCCGTCGATCTTCGGTTCGACCGAGTAGACCGGATGGGGAAGGACCTTCTCCATATCGCGGAGAAAACCCGTCAACTCTTCCTCCGAAAACACGTCGTCAAGACTCCCCATCGGCACCGAATGGGACACTTTATCGAACTTTTCGCTCGCCGCGCCGCCGACGCGTTTGGTCGGCGAGTTCGGGTCGTCGAACTCGGGGAAAGCCGCCTCCAGTTCGGAGAGTTCCCGGAAGAGCGCGTCGTACTCGTAGTCCGAGATCTCGGGCGCGTCCATCTGATAGTACAGCCGCGCGTGATAGGCAAGCGTTTTCCGCAGTTCCGCGATCCTTTTTCCGGCTTGCTCTTTTTCCATTCCGAACCCCGTTTCCGCCGGCGCGATTCTTTCGCGCCCGCAAAAATACTTTCCTTATTATTCTACCCCAAAACCGTGAAAAAGTCAATTCTTCCCGCCCCGCTTCGTCATTTTTTCTTTCCCGGCGTCATAGGATGCGTCGTCCGGTTGCGGTCGGGCGTTTTTTTCGGTCGGCGGGGAGGGGAGCGGATGAGGGGGGAGACTTCTGCGAAGATCGGCACGGTTCTGCCGTGGATCCCGGTCGTCCTCTCGTTCTTTTTCCTGTTCCGCTTTACCGAGGCGTGGCGCGCGGGGCTCTTCCTTCTCTCGATCGCCGTGCACGAGGGGGGACACCTCGCCGCCTTTTTCTTTTGCGGGGCGGGCGCTCCGCGGCTTTCTCCCGTCCCGGGCGGCTTCCGTCTCCGGTCCCCGTCGCCGCTCTCCTACCGCGCCGAACTCGCCGTCGCCCTCGCGGGTCCGCTCTCAAACCTCGTCCCGGGGCTTCTGTTCCTTCTCTGTGGGGCGGGGAACGCCTACCTTATCGAGGCGGGATGGATCTTTCTCGGCGCCGGGGCGTCCAACCTGATCCCCGTATCCGATCACGACGGCGGGCGGGCGCTCCTCTGCCTGCTTTCCCCGCGTCTCGGACCCGCGCGCGCCGAGCGGATCGCCGCCGTCGTCTCGCTTTTGTCGCTGTCGCTCTCCCTGATCCTCTCGTTCTCGCTGCTTTACGTCTCGGGCGCCGGGTTTTATTTCACGGTTTTTTGCCTCTTTTCGCTCCTCTCACACCCTCTGTGAAGAGCAACTTTTTCGGAGCATTTGCGAGGAAAACGGAGAATTCAAGAGATTTTAAGAGATTGTCAACCTGCCGTTTCGGTTAATCGCGGATGCTCGCGAAAAATCGCGGCTTTTCATATTTTTTAATTTTTTTTGTAAACGTATTGCATTCTGCATTCCTTTTTGCTATAATGTGTTTCAATAAGTCGCGGGATGCCCGGTTGTCCGGGGTCCCCCGTCCGCTTTTTCGGGGGTCGGTCGCCGACGAAAGAGAAGGGAGCGCGAGAACGCAAAAAAATGAACAAACTCATTGAGTTAGTGGGGGTCACGAAGTCCTTTGACGGCGAGGTCGTCCTCTCGGATATGAACCTGTATATCCGGGACCGGGAGTTCGTGACTTTGCTCGGTCCTTCCGGCTGCGGAAAGACCACGACCCTCCGCCTGATCGGCGGATTTGAAACGCCCGACTGCGGCGACATCCTTTTCGAGGGGAAAAGGATCAACGACGTCCCTGCCTACAAGCGGCAGGTCAACACCGTTTTTCAGAGGTACGCGCTGTTCCCTCATCTCAACGTGTTTGACAACATTGCTTTTGCGTTGAAGCACAAGGTACCGAAGGAAGAAATCAAGACCCGGGTCGACGAGATGCTGAATATGGTCGCTCTCCGCGGCTTCGGACACCGGAACGTCAACTCGCTCTCGGGCGGACAGCAGCAGCGGGTCGCCATCGCGCGCGCGCTGATCAACCGTCCGCGCGTCCTGCTTCTCGACGAGCCGCTCGGCGCGCTCGACCTCAAACTGCGCAAGGATATGCAGTTTGAGTTGAAGAACATTCAGCAGGCGACGGGGATCACCTTCATCTACGTCACGCACGACCAGGAAGAGGCGCTCTCGATGTCCGACACGATCGTCGTGATGCAGAACGGAAAGATCCAGCAGATCGGCACCCCGACCGACGTCTACAACGAACCGAAAAACGCCTTCGTCGCCGACTTCATCGGCGAGTCGAACATCGTCGACGGCGTGATGCGGGAGGATTACAAGGTTTTCTTCGACGGTCGCGTTTTCGACTGTCTTGACCGGGGGTTTGACAAAAACGAGCCGGTCGACGTCGTGATCCGCCCCGAGGACGTGGACGTCGTTCCGCTTGAAAAGGGAATGCTCCGCGGCCACGTCACCAAGGTCACCTTCAAGGGCGTGCACTACGAGATCATCGTCGACGTCAACGGCTTTATGTGGATGATCCAGACGACCGACTACGTCGGCGTTGATTCGGATATCGGCATCTACATCGAGCCCGACGCCATCCATATTATGAAGAAGTCCGAGTTCTCGGGCACCATCGGCGACTACTCCAGTTTTTCCGACGAGATGGACGAGATCTCGAACCCCGACGTCGAACTCGACGAGCACGGCAACGTGATCGAAACGCTCGTCGACGAGGACGACAAAGAGACGCCGGAGGTCGGAAACGATGACTGACGGGACCGCTCTTGCGCCGAAAGCGAGACCGAGCCGCCGCCCCGCGATCGTCCGCGCCGTGACGGTCGCGCCGCACGGGCTCTGGTGCCTGCTCTTCATTCTGGCGCCGCTCGCCTTCGTCGTCTACTACACCTTCACCGATCCCTCCGGGGCTTTCACGATGGCGAACCTCAAAGAGGTCTTTTCCTCCGCCTATCTGAAGATCCTGAAACGCTCGGTTCTGCTGGCGCTCGAGTCGACCGCGATCTGCCTGCTCCTCGCCTATCCGCTCGCGCTCGCCGTCGCGAGACTCAAGCCCCGCAACCAGTCGCTCGCGATCCTGCTCTTTATGCTCCCGATGTGGATCAACCTTCTGATCCGCACCTACTCGCTCAAACTTCTGCTCGAGACCAACGGACCCCTGAACAGTTTTCTCGGGTTGTTCGGGATCGAACCGATCGGGTTCCTCAACTCCGAGTTTGCGATCATCCTCGGTATGGTCTACAACTATCTCCCCTATATGATCCTGCCGATCTACTCGGTCATCGCGAAGATCGACCCGCGCCTCAAAGAGGCGGCGCAGGACCTCGGGTGCAACGGGTTTCAGACGACCGTCCGCGTCGTCCTGCCGCTCTCGGTCTCGGGGATCATCTCGGGGATCACGATGGTTTTCGTCCCCTCGATCTCGACCTTCTTCATCTCGAAATCGCTCTCGGACGGGAGGATCAAACTGATCGGCGACGTGATCGAACAGCGCATTTCGCTCCACAACGTCGCCGCCTACGAGATCGGTTCGGCGCTCTCCTTTATCCTGATGATCCTGATCATCGTCAGTATGCTGATCACCAACCGCTTCGGCGATAAGGACAGGGGGGTGGTCGTATGAAAACGCTGTCCCGTATCTATATCGTCCTGATCCTGCTGTTCCTCTTCGCCCCGATCATCGTGATGATGCTCTTCAGTTTCAACAGTACGCGGTCGACCGCTGTTTTCTCGGGCTTCTCGTTCAGATGGTACCGCGAACTCTTCCGGGACGATCAGGCGGCGGAGGCGCTTCTCAACACCCTGAAACTCGCCGTGCTGTCCTCCGTGATCGCGACGTTCCTCGGCACGCTCGCCGCCGTCGGGCTCTCCCGCCTGAAACGGCGCTGGGTGCGCGGCACGATCCAGAGCGTGACGAAC
>CAMJDE010000067.1 GCA_946404295.1 uncultured Clostridia bacterium
CCCGTTCGTGCGCCCGGCAGAGGGCGCGGACGGGGCAGGCGTCGCACCGCGGGGATTGGTTCGGCAGGCATACGAGCGCCCCGAGTTCGATCAGCCCCTGCCCGAAATCGCTCGCTTCGCCGTCGGGGACGAGGGAGGAAACGAAGTCGGTCAGCCGACCCTTCACGGGCGGGGTCAGGATATCGCCCGTCTCCGCCGTGATCCGCGCCGTCACGCGCAGGACGTTGCCGTCCACCGCCGCGACCGGTTTCCCGTAGGCGAAGGCGGCGATCGCCCCGGCGGTATAGGGACCGATCCCGGGAAGCGAGCGCAGATCGGAGAGGGTCGACGGGATCACGCCGCCGAAGCGGTCGACGATCTCGCGGGCGCACTTTTTGAGGTTGCGCGCCCTGCTGTAGTAGCCGAGCCCCTCCCATTTCTTCATCAGCAGTTCGTCGTCGGCGTCGGCAAGCGACGGGATATCCGGGAAAGCGGCGAGGAACCGCTCGAAGTAGGGCTTGACCGCCTCGACCCGCGTCTGCTGCAGCATGATCTCGGAGAGCAGCGTGCGGTAGGGCGAGACCTCCTCCCGCCAGGGCAGGCGGCGGCGGTTCTCGCGATACCACGAGACGATCAGCCGCGAGAGATCCGGATATTCCGAAGTGGGGGGGCGGTCGGGATTTTTCCCGCCGTCACGGCGATTTTGGTCGGTCATATCAGTCGATCGTGACCGTTTTGATCCCGACGCGGACGCGCGGAGCGTCGCGGTAGTCCGTCGGGGTCGCGGCGATCTCGTCGACGACGTCCAGCCCTTCGACGACCCGCCCGAAGGCGGCGTAGGCGCCGTCGAGGTGCGGCGCGTCGGCGTGCATGATGAAGAACTGGCTCGACGCCGAGTCGGGGTCGTAGGCGCGCGCCATCGAGATCACGCCGCGAACGTGCTTCAGCGTGTTCTGCGCAAAGCCGTTCTGCTTGAACTCGCCCGGGATCTTCTCCTTCGCGCCGCCCATTCCGTTGCCCAGCGGGTCGCCGCCCTGGATCATAAAGCCGGGAATGATGCGGTGAAAGGTCAGCCCGTCGTAGAAGCCCTCTTTGACGAGCTTTTCAAAGTTTGCGACTGTTTTCGGCGCGTACTCCGGCAGGAGTTCGATTTTGATCTGCTTTCCGGTTTCCATTGTGATCGTGATCATGGTTTTGTTCCTTTTCTTTCTTTATTCGCCGCGCCCGCTTTTTCATACGGCGGGGGCCGGCGGGATATACTGAATCAAAACGGGGGGTGCGGGATGATCGACGGGGTAATAAGGCGGCACGGGCGCGCGATCGGAATCGCGCTGGCGATTCTCGGCGGATTGCTTTTCTGCCGATTCTTCGCGGGCAGGGTACTGGCCGCGCTTCTTCCGTTCCTCTTCGCGTTCCTCGCGGCGCGCCTGACGCTTCGTCCCGCGCGGTGGCTGGCGAAAAAGACCCGGCTTCCCGTCGGGGCGGCGTCGGTCGTTCTGACGCTTCTGCTCGTTTTTTCGTTCGGGTTCGGGATCTTTCTGCTTTTGCGGCAGGTGATCGTCGAGTGCGGCGCGATCCTCTCCGACACGCTTTCGGATCCGTCGCTTCCCGCGCGGATCGCCGCGGCGGTCGAAAACCTCTCGGCGTTCGTCCGCTCGCATATTCCGGGCGGCGCGGGGGGACCCCTGCTCTCGGAGGAGGATCTTTCGGGGATCGTCCGGAACGGCTTTTCGTCCTTGGTTTCGTCCTTCTCGCGCTTGCTCGGCGGGATCCTTTCGCGGGTGCCGTCCTTTTTCTTCGCGCTGCTCGTCTCGGTCGTCGCGGCGGTGTGGTTCTCTTCCGACCCCGACGGGCTTCACCGCCTTTCAAACCGGCTGATCCCCCCTCTTTGGCGGGAGCGGGTCGAGCGGCTGCGGCGCGGGTTCTTCCGCGGGGTCGGCACGGTCTTTTACGCCTACGGGATCCTGTTTCTCGTGACCTTTTTTCTGCTGCTTGCCGGACTGTCGCTTCTGCGGGTCCCCTACGCGCTCCTGCTTTCACTGCTCGTCGCGCTCTTCGACCTGCTCCCGGTGCTCGGGGCGGGCGGGATCCTCGTCCCGTGGGGGATCTTCTCGGTCGTTTCGGGGCGCGGCGCGTTCGGGGCGTGCCTGTTCGCGCTCTCGCTCGTCATCTTCATCGTGCGGCAGATTTTAACGCCGCGGCTGGTCGGGCGGGGGCTCGGGATCCATCCGCTGCTCGCCTTCTTCTCGGTCTACGCCGGGTATAAACTGGCGGGCGCGGCGGGTGTGGTCGCCGGGCTGATCCTGTCGGCTCTCGGGAGCCGGGCGCTGTCAAGCGAGGGGGCGCCGGATATGCAATAAGGGGCTCCGAAGCGGAGCCCCTTATACGACCGACGGAAAATCACGCGCGGGTGACTTTGCCGGAACGAAGGCAACGGGAGCAAACGTAAACGGTCTTGTGGGTCCCGTTGACGATAGCCCGAACCTTACGGATGTTTGCCTTCCAGGTTCTGCCGGTCTTGCGATTAGAGTGGGAAACGGCGTTCCCGAACGCGATTTTCTTATCGCAATATTCGCACTGAGCCATGATGTTCACCTCCATAAAACACGACCGATCGGACAATCTATCTGATCTTTTTTTCAAAAACCTATAAATCGGCGAAGCCTATTATAACACAGACGCGGGAGAATTGCAAGCGTTTTTTCAAAAAAAATTGGGCGCGCCCGAAAAACGGCGGCGCGGGGGCGGCGACGGCGGGCTCCTTCACGCGAAAAAACCGTCGGATCGGGGCGGATCCCCTTGTTTTTTTCAAAGCGATATGCTATACTTTGTTTGAAAGAACCCGTCGGGCAAGCCGCCCGGGGAAGGAGAAACCATGGAAGAAGTACTGCAGATCGTCGGTTCGATCGTCCTGCTCGTGGTGGGCGTGGGGATCATTCTCTACGTCCTGTTCCGCAAGAGCCCCGTGAAGAACGCGGATCCCGCCGAGAGCGAGGACGCCGAGGACGCCGAAGGCGAGACCGAGGACGCCGACGAGCCGGGCGACGATATCCCGGAGGGCGACGCCCCCGAGGAGATCGAGCGCGAGAAAAAAGAGTGACCCGAAAGAGCGCGGCGCGATTTGCGCCGCGCCCTCTTTGCCCATACGGACCGCCGCGGTCAGAGTTCTCCGCGCATCGAGATCGCCGCGTTTGATTCGACGTCGATCAGCCGCTTCGCGAGCGACTTCGATTTTTCGTCCGCCGCGGCGTACTGATTGAGGTAGCGCGAGAGCGACTTGACCCCCATATTGCAGCCGTCGGTCATCAGAGACGCGATGGTTTCGTCCGAGCGGTCGAAGGTCATTTCGACGTTGGTTTTGATCCACGACATGGATTTTGCCACCGGATTCGGCTTTTTTCCCCCGTCGTGGCACTCGTCGAGCATACCCCGGAGTTCGTCGGCGAGCGATTCGTGATCCTCCCGACAGCGGAGCAGCGTCTCGCGCAGCGAGTCGCCCTTCACCTTGTCGATCACCTCGTTGATGGAGTCCACCCCCATACGGATCCCCGCGTCACATTCGCGAAGCAGGCGGACGGTATCGTTTTCGATCATTTCTTTGCCTCCTTGTTTTTCTCGCAGTATGCCCGGGGCGGACGGGTTTTATACGGCAAACCCGCGGCTTGCAAAAACGCCGTCGGCGTGATATAATAATATAAGGAAACGAAACGCGAAAGGAGCGGGCGATGGACGGGACGGCAAAACTCGTTTCGACCCCGAAGGGGCTTTCGCTCTCGGACGGAAAGAATACCGTGCGGGGCGATTTTACCCGTTTGCTCCCCCGCGTCCGGCGCGGGAACCTTTCGCGGGAACTTTTGGTGCGCGCCGTGAAGGTTAAGGGGATCGGGGAACCCCTCGTCGTCGACGCGACGGCGGGGCTGGGCGAGGACTCGTTCCTGCTCGCGGCGGCGGGCTGCCGCGTTCTGCTCTTTGAATACGATCCCGTGATCTTCGCCCTGCTCTCCGACGCCCTCGAACGGGCGAAGCGCGACCCCGAGACCGCCCCGATCGCGTCGCGTATGACTCTCTTTCCGGGGGACAGTATTCCCGCCCTGCCGACCCTCACGCCGCCCCCCGACGTCGTTCTGCTCGACCCGATGTTTCCCGAGCGGACCAAATCCGCCCTGGTCAAAAAGAAGTTCCAGCTGCTCCACCAACTCGAACGCCCCTGCGAAAACGAAGCCGCGCTCTTCGACGCGGCGCTCGCCGCCCACCCGAAGCGCGTCGTGATCAAGCGCCCCGCGAAGGGACCGTACCTCGCCGGAGTGAAGCCGTCCTACTCGCTCTCGGGGAGCGCCGTGCGCTTCGACTGCGTCGTCCCCTGACCGCCCCGAAAACCGCTGTCTTTTGAGTTCCCGTCAAAAAACCGACGAAACGAAATCAGCGGAGGATCATTATGAAAAAGCAAACGATCATCGCCCTCGCCCTGCTCGCCGCGGTCTGCGTTCTGCTGTTTTTCCTGCTTACCGGATTTCCCGGGAAGATCAAGGCGAGCGACCTTAAGAACACGAGTAAGATCGTGATCTCCGAGTATTCGTCAACGGAACAAAAGTATACCGATTTCGAGATCACCGACGAAGCCGTGATCGCAGACGTTTGCCGGACGATCGCGTCGCTCAAACTGAAACTGGAGCCGAAATTGACCCCCAAAACCAAGAAAAAGCCGTCGCTCCCCCCGGATTATTCTCTGTCTTTTTATCACCCGAGCAGCGAGCAGCCCTACGCGTCGCTTTCGGTCGGCTTCGATCAACGGATCGGCTACCACGTCTACGGAAACAAAGAGAAAAAGTACGTCCTGCGTGAACAGTTCGATCTCCGGGGATATCTTGCCGGCGTCTGCGCCGGGACGAACGGGGATTGAAAATCCCGTCCGCGCACCCCGTTCCCCCGCTTTTCTTTGAAAAACCCCTCCGCGTTTTCGGCGGAGGGGTCGCTTTTTTGCGGGGTTTATGCGAGGGGTTTTAAGACGTAAACGGCGACGCCGCGGACGAGGATCGCGTCGTAGATTTGGTCGGGATAGGCGGTTTTGTCGTCGTTTTCGGCACGGAGAACGATTTTTCGGAGTTTGGGATCGGGCAGAAAACGTTTGAGGGTGGCTTCGTCGCCGATCAGGGCGGCGACGATCTGCCCGGGATCGGCGCTCGGCTGCCGACGGATCAGAACCAGATCCCCGTCGTCGATCCCGGCGTTCTCCATCGACCGTCCGCGCGCCCGGAGCCAAAAATACTCGTCCGCGTCCGAAAAACCGGCGGGGAGGGGGAACGCCTCGTCGGTCGATTCGTCGACCAGTACCGGCGCGCCGCAGGCGATCTCGCCCGCGATGGGGACCGACCGCTTCTGCCGCGCGGCGACTTTCGGCGTCACGATATGCCGCCCGGCAAGCTCGATCCGTCCCGCGTCCGCCATCCGGTGCAGATACTTGTGTACCGTGCCGACGGCGAGCGAAAGCGCCCCGGCGATCTCCGAGATCGTCGGCGTGTAGCCGCGCTTTTCGTGGTAGTCGTCGACGAACGCGATCAACGCGTTCATCGTTTCTTCCGACAGATATCGCATCTTACGCCCCTTATCGTGAAGGTTTTTTCACCAATCAGTATAGCACGCCCCCCGAAAAAATGCAAGTCCCGCGTGTATATTTTGGGGAAAAACGGGAAAAATAAGACGGTTTGACGAAAAAAAGACGCCGAAACGGCGCTTTTTTGCCCAAAAAGGAGAAAACCTATTCTTTTTTATGAATATTTGCAAAACGGGTTGCAAAAAGTTGCAGAACGGAGTATAATACAGTATATCTCAACGGTCATTCTGCAAGATTGCGGAACGGAAAATGCAAAACAGGGGTTTTTGGAATGGTTTACGGCGAAATGAACCGCGACGAACTGACAAGTGAAAAGAAGCGGCTCTCGGAACAATACGACGCCTATCTCGGCGAGGGGCTGAAACTCGACCTCTCGCGGGGCAAACCCGCGGCGGATCAGCTGGATCTCTCGATGGATCTTCTGAACCGTCCGCTCTCGCCCGCCGAGTGCGTCGTCGACGGTTTCGATTGCCGGAACTACGGCTGTCCGTGGGGGCTTCCCTCGATGCGCCGTTTCTTTTCCGAGCTGCTCGGGATCCCGTCGGAGCAGATCATCGTCGGGGGCAACTCCAGTCTTGCCCTGATGTACGGGACGATCTCGCGCGCCATGCTCTTCGGGCTTGCGGACTCGCCCGCGCCGTGGGCGAGCGTAGAGAAGCGCAAATGGCTCTGCCCCGCGCCGGGTTACGACCGCCACTTCGCCATCACCGAAAAGATGGGCTTCGAGTTGATCCCGGTCGATATGACGCCGACGGGACCCGATATGGATCAGGTCGAAAAACTTGTCCTCGATCCCTGTGTCAAGGGGATCTGGTGCGTGCCGAAGTACTCGAACCCCACCGGGATCACCTATTCGGACGATACCTGCCGGCGTCTTGCGACGATGAAGACCGGGGCGCCCGACTTTACCGTGATGTGGGACAACGCCTACGCCGTCCACGACCTCGCGGACGGGGGAGACGACCTATTGAATATCTTTGACCTCGCCGTGCAAGCGGGGACCGAAAACCGGTTCTTCTGCTTCTCCTCGACGTCAAAAATCACCTTCCCGGGCGGGGGCGTCTCGATCTTGGCGGCGAGCCCCGCGAATATCGAACTTGCGAAAAAGTATATCTCGGTCGAGACCATCGGCTTTGACAAACTGAACCAACTGCGCCACCTGCGCTTTTTGAAGGACGCCGAGGGCGTGAAGGTGCAGATGAACCGGCACAAAGCGCTCCTCGCAAGGAAGTTCCGCATCCTGGAGGACACCCTCGAACGCGACCTCGGCGGGCTCGGGATCGCGGAGTGGACGCATCCGAAGGGCGGCTACTTCGTCAGTCTGGACCTCCCCGACGGGTGCGCCAAACGCACCTACGAACTCGCGAAAGCCGCGGGCGTCACCCTGACCCCGGCGGGCGCGACCTTCCCCTACGGGCGCGATCCGCGCGACCGTAACCTCCGCCTGGCGCCGACCTGTTCCTCGACGGCGGAACTCGGCATCGCCGCCTCGATCCTTACCGTTGCGGTACGTCTTGCCGCGATCGAAAAACTGCTCTGACTTCATTTCCCACGACCCGCCTTCCGTCCCCGCCGGACGGGCGGCACCGCAGGGTCGATCCTCGCTTTCCCGCCGTGCGAAACGCGCCCGGCGGGTTTCTTTTTTCAAAAAAGTCACACGACGCGCGACTTTTTTCGCAAAAAGGGTTGCATATCGCGTGCTTTTATGATATAATGGGGGCATAAGAGAACGCAAGGGGGCGAACATATGGGGCTGGGACAAAACATCAAGCAACGGCGCAAGGCGCTGAAACTGACGCTGGAGGACGTGGCGGCGGAACTCAAAACCAGTAAGCAGACGATCCAGCGTTACGAGAGCGGGCAAATCGCGAACATCCCGCAGGAGAAGATCGAGCGGTTGGCAGGCGTGCTCGGGACGACGCCGGCGGCGCTCGTCGGTTGGGAGGACAGCCCCGACGCCGAGGGCAAACTCTTCCCGATCCGGGTGCGGCGGGTGCCGATGCTCGGTAAGATCGCCTGCGGCACGCCGATCTACGCCGAGGAGGAGTACGGCACCTATCTTTCGGTCGACGAGAAACTCGACGTCGACTTCTGCCTGCGCGCCTGCGGGGACAGTATGATCGGCGCGCGGATCAACGACGGAGACCTGGTGCTGGTGAAAAAGCAGGAATCGGTCGACAACGGCGAGATCGCCGCCGTCGTGGTCGAGGGGGAAGCCACCCTGAAACGGGTCTACTACTACCCCGAGAAGCAAAAACTGATCTTGACGCCCGAAAACCCCCGGTATGAACCGCTGGTTTACATAGGGGCGGAGTTGGATCGCATACAGATCCTCGGGAAGGCGGTCGCGTTCCAAAGCAGATTACACTGACTGTATTGCGCCGTTCCAAATCACCCCCAACGGGGGTGTATGTAATCCGCGCGGAG
The DNA here is from genome assembly GCA_946404295.1 of uncultured Clostridia bacterium. Taxonomy (GTDB): domain Bacteria; phylum Bacillota; class Clostridia; order Oscillospirales; family CAG-272; genus UBA1740. The sequence continues at coordinate 8,018 of CAMJDE010000067.1, forward strand.
CGCGGTATGTAATCCACGCGACAGCGTGGTATGTAATCTGCCCGAAGGACAGTATGTAATTCCCCGCAGGGGAGGCGATTCAAGCGACGACGGCGCTTGATTACATACCATCCCGCAGAGCGGGGTGGATTACATACACGGCTTCGCCGCGATTACATACTGCGCGCCGGGCGCGCAGATT
>CAMJDE010000068.1 GCA_946404295.1 uncultured Clostridia bacterium
CATCTTTGCCATCGAGATCGCCGAACTGTTGACCTCCTGCCCGTACATCGTCACCTTATCGAATCCGCCCTTGCGCGCCGCACGGATCAGAAGAGATCCCGAGCCGCAGGTCGGATCGTAAACGCGATCGTTTTCTTTGGGGGCGACGATCTGCGCCATGATCTCCGACACCTGCTGCGGGGTGAAGAAGCTGCCGGCTTTCTTACCCGCCATCGTGGCAAACTCGCCGATCATATATTCGTAGGCGTCGCCGATCACGTCTGCGGGAACTTGTCCTTCTTCGGTTGCAATACTGCGGGGACGAAGATCCAGGTTTGCAAAATCGTTCAGAAGGTTGCGAAGGATCGGGTTTTTCTGTTCTTTCTTTCCGAGATTGTTTTCGCTGTTGAAGTCGATTCCCCGAAAGATTCCGTCCAGAATAGCGTTGGTGCTCTCGATGCCCGTCAGCGCCTCGCTGATCTTGTTCCCGAGATCGGGCGCATATTGGTTTTCAAGCAGGTAATCAAAGGTGTATTCCTTTTTTAAGACAAAAGGAAGGTTTTCGATCTGCCGTTCCAGCCGGATCCCCTCGTACTGTTCCTTCAGGTCGTCGACGCTCTCGGCAAACGTGTCGCTGAGATACTTTACGAAGAACATTGAAAGGACGTAATCCTTGTAGTTCGCGGCGTCGATGTTGTCCCGAAAGGTGTCCGCGCCCGCCCACAGAGCTCTTTTTATATCTTCAAAGGTCGTTTTAGCCATTTTGATTTCCTCCGTATGTTTCAACGTATTCTTTAATGCGATGGTTATTCTTGATCGTTTCCAGTTCCGCAAGTCGGTCTTTCTTCTTCTCCAGCTCGATTCCGTAATACCAGAGATCCCCGACGAGCTTTTGCTTTTCGTACGGAATACAGGGAATCCGGATGTTTTCAAGGCTCGTGCGGTTAACCGATTTCATAACCGCTCCGACCGAATCGGACTCCGCCAAGGAGCGGATTCCCTCGTTGAGCAGCATCGCAACGTATCTGGAGTAAACTTCTTCGCCCGGGGTGATCACAATCAGGTTGTTTCCGGCAAATACCTCGCCGTCGATTTCGTCAATATAATTGACGAACGTCGGGGCGATCCGTTTGACCACGATATCACCCGATCGGATCAGACAAGCCGGATCCGGAAACCCGGTGTATTCCCTTGGGTCAAGCGCGATCATGTTGTTCTTCAGGAAGTCCGCGCACCCAAGCCATCTTACCGGGAAATCTTGTCTCCTCGTTTTTCCCGGAGAACCGGTGCAGATTCTGATATCCGCGAGTTCTCCCAGTTTTCTGTCTCTCACCATTATTCCGTCGGCGTCGTTTGCCCCGATCAAGAAAAAACAGAACGACACCTTCCCCCTTTTTTCGTTACCATTATACACTCGTTTCCATGTTTTGTCAAGAGGTTTTACGATATTTTTGAGTTGTAATCCATTTACTGCAATTTTTTGATGGTTTATGATTGCCGTTTAGATCATTCACAAACACTATTAAAACGTATTGACAATCTGATCGTGTTCGGTTATAATATATTTGGCAATAAAAATGTAACTTGTTACACTTTTTCGTAAAGGATGCAAACAGATGGAACAAATCAAGCGCGACGTTTACCTGAAAAGACTGATCGATCGGGAGCAAAACGGGCTGGTGAAGATCGTCACCGGCATCCGTCGCTGCGGGAAGTCGTATCTGTTGAACACTTTGTTCTACGAGTACCTCAAAGGCAAGGGCGTGGACGACAGCCACGTCATCCGGATCTCGCTTGACGACGACGAGAACGAAGATCTCTGCAAACCCAAAGCCTTGAGCCGTCATATCAAGAGTCTGCTCGTCGACGACGGACTGTATTATATCCTGCTCGACGAGATCCAACTGGCGGACAATTTCGTCGGGGTGCTGAACGGGCTTTTGAAACTTCCGAACGTCGACGTCTACGTTACGGGGAGCAACTCAAAGTTCCTTTCCACCGATATCGTAACCGAGTTCCGTGGGCGCGGCGACGAGGTGCGGATCCTGCCGCTTTCCTTCTCCGAGTTTACGTCGGTCTACAAGGGATCGGTTACGGAAGGGTGGAAAGACTATTACACCTACGGCGGGCTGCCGCTCGTTCTCGCGCAGAGAAGCGACGAGGCGAAGATGAACTATCTGAAAGGGCAGCTGAAAAACGTTTATCTGAACGATATCATCGACCGCAACCGCATCCAGAACGAAGAGCAGATCGGCGCTGTGGTGGAGATCCTCGCGTCGAGCGTCGGATCGCTGACCAATCCCCTGAAACTCTCCAACACCTTCCGCACCGTCGTGCAGCTGCCGATCGCGGACAAGACCGTTTCAAACTTCCTCACCTATCTGGAAGACGCCTTCCTCGTTGACAAATCCAAGCGCTACGACGTCAAGGGAAAAAAGTATCTTTCCACCCCGTCCAAATACTATTTCACCGATCTCGGTTTGCGGAACGCCGCGCTCGGTTTTCGCCAGCAAGAGGAAAACCATATTATGGAAAACATCATCTACCTCGAACTGGTCAAGCGCGGGTTTGCGGTGGACGTCGGGATCGTGGAAACCACAAAACGCAACGCGGATGGAAAACTCGTCCGCACCTATTCGGAGGTCGATTTCATCGCCAATCGTGGCAACAACAAGTATTATATCCAGTCCGCGTTCTCGATGGACAACCCGGAAAAGCGGGAGCAGGAACTGCGGTCGCTACTGAACGTCAAAGATTTCTTCAAAAAGATCGTCGTCGTCAAAGACGATATCAAGCGCAAACGCGACGAGAACGGGATCGTCACGATGGGCGTTCTTGACTTCCTACTTGATGAAAACAGTTTGGCTTACGGTGACTGAAGAGCCGCAGCCGAAAAAGTTGAATAAAAAGAAGACTATAGTAATGACAAGGAGCATATTGCAATGATGAAAGACGTCGTATTCTTCGATACGGAAACCGGGGTTGAAGACAAAAGAATACACGATATCGGCGCTATGCGAAACAGAGTGCCTTTTCATTCTGTCAAATTGTCCGACTTTTTGGAGTTCATCAGCGGCGCGGAATTCCTTTGCGGGCACAACATCGTTCATCATGACCTGAAATACCTTCCCGATTCCCTTTCGTCCTACAAAGTAATCGACACCCTATACTTATCACCGCTTCTGTTTCCGTGTCGTCCGTATCATCGTTTGCTGAAAGACGACAAACTCCAGTCGGATCAGCTGAACAACCCGCTGAACGACGCGCAGAAAGCAAGCGAACTTTTCTACGACGAAGTGAATGCGTTTCGAGCTTTAGATAACAGAACAAAGCAGATCTATTGCTGCCTGTTGTACTCTCAAGAAGAATTTCGGGGCTTTTTCGATTACGTCGGTTTTCAACCCTATCGATCCAACGTGGAAAAGCTGATCCGGGAGGAATACGCCGGACGGATCTGCGAAAACGCGGACGTCGGGCTGATGATCCGGCATTATCCCGTAGAGCTGGCTTACGCTCTTGCCTTGATCGGCGCCTCGGATTACCATTCCGTCACTCCCCCGTGGCTTGTGAAGAACTATCCCAACATCGACAACGTCGTCAAATACCTTTGCCACACGCCGTGTCAAGCCGGATGCGCGTATTGCCGCGACCGTTTGAACATCCACAGAAAACTCAAGGACTATTTCGGATTCGACGAATTCCGTACCTATAACGGAGAACCGTTACAAGAAAGAGCCGCGCAAGCCGCCGTTGACGGCAAATCTCTGCTCGCCGTTTTTCCGACCGGCGGCGGGAAATCGCTGACCTTCCAGCTCCCCGCTCTGATGGCGGGAGAATGCGCGCACGGGTTGACGGTCGTCATTTCCCCTCTGCAATCTCTTATGAAAGACCAGGTCGACAATCTTGCCGAGAAAGGGTTGGTGGACGCCGTTACCGTAAACGGCTTGCTCAGCCCGATCGAACGTGCGGAAGCGTTGGAACGTGTCGCGAGCGGATTGGCGACCATGCTCTACATTTCCCCCGAACAGTTGAGATCCCGGACGATCGAACGGCTGCTCCTGTCCCGAAACGTCGTTCGCTTTGTCATTGACGAGGCGCATTGCTTCTCCGCATGGGGGCAGGATTTCCGCGTCGACTATCTCTACATCGGGGATTTCATTCGCGAATATCAGAAAACCAAGCAGTTGAAGCATCCGATCCCGGTCTCCTGCTTTACCGCCACTGCAAAGCAGAAGGTCATATCCGATATCTGCGACTATTTTCAACGCAAACTCGGCGTTACGCTTGAGTTGTATACGTCGACCGCGGATCGAGAAAATCTGCATTATTCCGTACTGTTCAAAGAAACCGAGGAGGAAAAATACAACGCACTCCGTTTCCTGATCGAGCAAAAAGATTGCCCTACGATCGTCTACGTATCAAGGACTCGCAGGGCTGTTCAACTTGCAGAGAAACTGACCTCCGACGGATTCCCCGCGAGACCGTTTCACGGGAAAATGGACCCGAGCAAAAAGATCGAAAACCAAGAGGCGTTCATCCGAAACGACGTGAAGATCATCGTAGCGACATCCGCGTTCGGAATGGGCGTGGACAAAAAAGACGTGCGCCTGGTGGTCCATTACGATATCTCGGATTCTCTTGAGAACTACGTACAGGAAGCCGGGAGAGCCGGACGAGACCAAACCCTTATGGCGGAGTGTTTTGTCCTGTTCAACGATAACGATCTGGACAAGCACTTCCTGCTTCTGAATCAAACGAAACTCAGTATGAGCGAAATCCAACAAGTATGGAAAGCGCTGAAAGATTTAACGAGAGAACGTCCGTGGGTATGTTGTTCCGCTCTTGAGATCGCTCGTCAGGCGGGATGGGACGAAACGGTCAACGACGTTGAAACGCGAGTCAGGACTGCTATCGCCGCTCTTGAGAGTGCCGGGTACGTTAAGCGCGGTCGAAACGTACCGCGCGTATACGCGACCAGTATTCTTGCCAAAGATATGGCGGAGGCAAGTTATCGGATCGACAGATCCCCGCTGTTCAATGAAAAGCAAAAAGAGAACGCAAAACGGATCATCAAATCGCTGATCTCCAGCAGAAGCATTGCAAAAGCCGGGAACGATGACGCGGAATCCCGCGTGGATTATCTTTCCGATATGCTGGGCATCCCGAAAGAAGACGTGATCGATTCCATCAATAGAATGCGGCAGGACGATTTGCTTGCCGACTCTATGGATATGTCCGCGTTCATTCTGAAAACGGATACCGAAAACCGCTCCGAGCAGATTTTGAACCGATTTGCCAAATTGGAAGATTTCTTGCTTCGACATTTGGAGGAAAACGGCGCCGACTATTCTTTGAAAGAACTGAACGAAGCGGCTGAAAAAGAAGGGATCCCTCACTCTTCGGTGAAGAATCTCCGAACGCTCTTATACTTCTTGACGATCAAAGGATACGTCTCCAAAGGTAGCAGAAAACACGATCCCGAAGATGACGACGAAGTCAACGAACCGGGAAACGGTTCGCGCGCCTCGATCATCCCCGCAATGGCTTTGCCCAAATTGTTGGAGAAGTTTCAAAAGCGAGTAGACGTATGCCGTTTTATTGTAGAATACTTATACGGGATCGCGCCTGAAAAAGAAGCGGATAGCAGCAGAGAAGAAGCGCCCGTTCAGTTTTCTTTGATCGAACTCCTCAAACAGTATATCGCAAAGCCGAATCTGCTGTATTCCACAAGCAAAACGACGCTCGCCGACGTGGAGGACGCGCTCCTGTATCTCTCCAAGATCGGCGCGATGAAACTGGAAGGTGGTTTCCTCGTCCTATATAACGGCATGGAGGTCAAGAGATTGATCCTCGACAACAAGATCCGTTACAAGGCTGACGATTACAAAGCGCTCAGCGAGTATTACAAGCAGAAGATCCAGCAAATCCATATCGTCGGCGAGTACGCAAACCTGATGGTGAAGGACTATGACGCCGCTCTGCAATTTGTCCGCGACTATTTCCAAATGGATTTCAAACGCTTCATCGCCAAGTATTTCAAAGGCGATCGCGCAAATGAGATCAACCGGAACGTCACGCCCGAAAAGTATCATCAACTGTTCGGCGAACTGTCCGATATCCAAGCGCAGATCATCAACGACGCCAATTCCAAGTATATCGTTGTAGCCGCCGGTCCCGGCAGCGGCAAAACCAGAGTGCTGGTACATAAACTGGCTTCCCTCTTACTTCTGGAGGACGTCAAGCACGAACAGCTCCTGATGGTGACCTTTTCCCGCGCCGCCGCCACCGAATTCAAGAAGCGTCTGATGGGTTTGATCGGAAACGGCGCGAACTTCGTCGAGATCAAAACATTTCATTCCTACTGTTTCGACTTGCTCGGAAAAATCGGGAGTCTTGAGGGCGTGGAAAACGTCGTTCACGACGCTGCGGAAATGATCCGGAACGGCGAAGTCGAACAAGGAAGAATAACGAAAACCGTCCTTGTGATCGACGAAGCGCAGGATATGGACGCCAACGAATTTGCGTTGATCCGGGCGTTGATCGAAAACAACGACGATATGCGCGTGATCGCAGTCGGAGACGACGATCAGAACATTTACGAATTCCGCGGCTCCGATTCCGCCAATATGATGACCTTGATCAATCAATACGGTGCCGTTCGTTATGAAATGGTGGAGAATTATCGCAGCTGCGCAAACATCGTCGCGCTTGCTAACCGTTTCGCAGAAACCATCCGAAGCCGAATGAAACGGACTCCCATTCAGGCGATCCACCCCGACAACGGGATCGTAAAGATCACCCGCTATACCTCCGACCATCTGGAGGAACCGGTCGTAAACCAAATCGCAGAAACGTACCGCGGCGGGTCCGCCTGCGTTCTGACCAGCACAAACGAGGAAGCCCTTCGCGTTCTCGGTCTGCTGCTCAAGAAAGGGATCCGAGCAAAGCTGATCCAATCCCTGGACGGTTTTTACCTGTATAATCTTGCCGAGGTTCGGTTCTTCCTGAAACGGATCGATAACGAGCTCGGTTCGTCTCCCGTTATCGGTAACGACCTGTGGAACCGTGCGAAAAAGGCGCTCGCGGAAGTCTATTCCGATAGTCTGTGTCTTGAAAACGTGTTGAATATGATCTCGGAGTTTGAAAAGGTCAACACGTACAGCAAGTATCGGACGGATCTGGAAGAGTTCATCAAAGAGTCGCAGTTCGAGGACTTCTATTCGGACGATCGGGAGACCGTTTTCGTTTCGACCATTCACAAATCCAAGGGGAGAGAGTTCGACAACGTTTATCTCCTGCTCAATAACGCCTCTCCGAAAGACGACGCGGAACGCCGCAAACTTTACGTCGGAATGACGCGGGCAAAAGAAAACCTGTTCATTCATTGCAACACGGGGTTGTTCGACCGTTTCCACGTCCCGAACGTTGAAAAGTTGACAGACGAAACGCAGTACCCCGAACCGGAAGAAATTTGTCTGCAGCTGACTCACAAAGACGTGGTTCTCGATTATTTCAAAGGCAAAAAGGAGATCACTCTCAAGCTGCATAGCGGGATGCCGCTCTCGCTTAGAGACGAATACGTGAGTGCGGAGATCGAAGGTCGAACCGTTCGGATCGCGAAACTCTCCAAAGCATGTATGGAGAACCTGGACCACTATATGCAGAAGGGGTATTCCCCGGCATCTGCTTCGGTTCGATTCGTGGTCGCCTGGAAAGGCAAAGAGGACGAAGAAGAGACCGCGGTACTGCTCCCGGAAATCCATTTGAAAAAAGGATCTTGCGTCGTCGGAAGAATAGCAAATGTTTCTTTTTAGTTGAAGAAAAGGTCACTGTTCGGGAATCGAATCGAAAGCAAGCATACAAGCGGTTTGATTTGGAAACGGTAACGCTTTTTGCTCCGGGATCAAACGACCGATGCGTGGGCGCCTCGCCGCCGGAAAGCCGAGAGGCGCCCACACTGGCTTTGCCATATTCTGCCTATTATTTAACGATTTTGTAAATTTTTCGACACATTTCTGCTTTTTTTGCAAAAACCACTTGCGTTTTTGCCGGGCTTTGTGTATACTGGTTATGGAAAGAAAAGGAAGTTCCTTTCACTTTCCCGCGCCCCGTCGCCCCCCTCGCACGCCCCGTTTACGGGCATTTTTTTATTCGTGGGCGTTCGACAAAATTCGACTTTTTTAACCCATCAAAAAACCGTCCCGAAAAGG
>CAMJDE010000069.1 GCA_946404295.1 uncultured Clostridia bacterium
CCTTCCCGGCTATCCCCTGAACGACGTCGTGTTTTCGCACGACCGGGGGGACGGGCTGGCGCTGCTCTCGCTCTCCGACGCGTCGGAGAACGTGATCGACTACCACGCCGACGGTCTGATCCTCGCGACCCCGTCTGGCTCGACCGCATACACGCTCTCGGCGGGCGGTCCGATCGTCGACGACGGGATGGAGGCGATCTGCGTGACCCCCGTCTGTCCCCATTCCTTCTTCAACCGCTCGGTGATCTTCGGGCGCGACGCGGTTCTCACGGTCGAGAATCGCTCCCCGCTCGGGCGCGACGTGACGGTCTCCCTCGACGGGAAGGATCGCCTGCGCCTGCCCTTCGGCGGGACCGTGACGGTCCGCCGCTCGGATCACCCCCTGCAGATGCTCTCGCTCGATCCACACGCCGTTCTGTCCACGCTCAACCGCAAGATGCAGATGGCGGATATGAAATACAGAAACGAGTAAAAGCCGTCGAAAGACGAGAAAAATAAGGAGAAAAACCGAAATGAAAAAGAAAAGACAAGCCGCGATCCTCGAACTGGTCGAGAAGTTCGACATCGACACGCAGGAGGCGATGCTCGCCCGCCTGAAGGAGGAGGGGTTCACCGTCACGCAGGCGACCGTCTCGCGCGACATCCGCGAACTCAAACTCGTGAAGGAGAGCGGTAAGGACGGCAAGGTCCGCTACGCCCTCACGGCGAAGCGCGACGCCCAGTCGCCCAAGTTCAACAGCGCCCTGACCGAGTCGATCATCCGCGTCGACTACGCCGGGAACCTGATCGTTGTCAAGACCTATCCGGGGCTTGCCAACGCCGTCGCGACCTGCATCGACTCGGTGCGTCTGCCTGAGATCATCGGCTGCGTGGCGGGCGACGACGCGATCCTCGTGGTCGTCAAGACCGAGGCGGACGCCGCCTCGATCTCGGAGAGCTTCCGCACCATGATCCGGACGATCTGATCTCCCGCAAAACGCCCGGGGACGACCCGGAAAGGAAGATTTCGGATGCTGCTTTCGCTTTATATTGAAAACGTCGCGGTCATACGCCGCCTCTCGGTCGATTTCACGTCGGGCTTCACCGCCCTGACGGGCGAGACCGGGGCGGGCAAATCGGTGATCCTTGAGAGCGTCAAACTGCTCCTCGGGGGAAAAGCCGACCGCGAACTGATCCGCTACGGGGAGGAGACGGCGAGCGTTTCCGCCGTTTTCGGCGCGCTCGGCGCCCCCGCGGAGCGCGCGCTGTCCGACGCCGGGATCGAACCCGACGAGGAGGGGAACGTGCAGATCCGCCGCACCCTGACGGGCGACGGCAAGAGCCGCGCCTGGATCAACGGACAGCCTGCGTCGCTCTCGCTGCTCCGCGACGTGTCGCGCTATCTCGTCGATATTCACGGTCAGAACGAGAACCTGACCCTCCTCGACGAGAAGACCTACGTCTCGACCCTCGACCGCTACGCGTCGCTCTCCGATCGCGTCGACGCCTATCGCGCCGTCTACCTGAAACTTGAGGAAGCGCGCCGTCGGCTCGCCGAACTCGACCGGGGGGAAGCCGAACGGCTTCGCACCGTCGAGATGCTGCGCTACCAGATCGCCGACATCGACGCCGTCGACCCCAAGCCCGGCGAGGACGTCGCGCTTGAAGAAAAAGAGAAGAAGATCAAGAACCGTGAGAAGATCGTCAGCAAGACCTCTTTCGTCTACCGCGCCCTGAAGGGAGCGGAGCGGGGAAGCGTCCTGTTCCTGCTCGACAAGAGCACCCAGGCGCTCGAACCGCTGATCGGACTGATCCCCGAGATCGAAACCATCCACGGGGAACTCTCCGACGTGCGCTACCGCGTCGAGGACGCGGCGGAGCGGGTCTACGATCTCACCGACGCCGACGACGGCGACCCCACGGCGCTGATCGATAAGATCGAGGGGCGGCTCGACGCCTTCTCGAAACTGAAAAAGAAATACGGCGGCACGATCGACGAGGTGCTCCGCTTCCGCGAAGAGGCGAAGAAGAAACTCGCCGACCTCGACGCGTCCGACGATACCGTGATCGAACTCCGCGAGAAAGAGAAGGCGCTCCTGTCCGAGGCGCGCCGGCTTGCGCTCGCCCTGCACAGAGAACGCAAAGCCGCGGCGAAGGAACTCGAACGGAAGATCACCGGGATCCTGCTCTATCTCGATATGCCGAAGGTCGTATTCCGGGTCGACGTCGTCGACCGGGGGGAGAACGGGCTTAGGGCCGACGGCTGCGACGACGTTCTCTTCGTGATGAGCGCCAACGCCGGGGACGAACCGCGTCCGCTCTCGCTCGTCGCCTCGGGCGGCGAACTGGCGCGCACCTTCCTCGCCCTCAAATGCGTCCTCTCGGAGAGGGCGCTGACCCCGACGATGATCTTCGACGAGATCGACACGGGCGTTTCGGGCAGAACGGCGCGCAAGATCGGCTACAAACTCTCGGAACTCTCGAAGGGAACGCAGGTGTTCGCCGTCACCCACTCGGCGCAGATCGCCTCGCTCTCGGACACGCATCTTTTGATTTATAAAGAAGAAAAGAACGGCAAGACCGAGACCGGTCTCCGTCCGCTCGACCGGGAGGGACGGATCGACGAACTCTCGCGGATCCTCGGCGGGCTTTTCGTCACCGAGGCGCAGCGCAACGCCGCGCGCGATATGCTGGAAGGAAAAGAGACCGACCAAACCGAATAACGGGTTCTGTCCGTCCCCGTCTCCGCATAGAATACAGCGAAAATCTTTGCTGATTCAAACGGAGGTATTCGGATGGAACGGGAGATCATCGCGACCCTTTCGTCTTTTCTTGCGGACGAACCCTGTCTGACTGCGCGGCGGAACCTGCCGATCTCGTCCTTGACCGGGATCAGGATCGGGGGCAACGCCGCGCTGACGCTCTCACCCCGCGACGGCGGCTGCCTGATCCGGCTGCTCGACCGCCTTTCCCGCGGGTCGATCCCATACCGCGTGATCGGGAACGGCACCAACCTGATCGGTCCCGACGCGGGCTACCCCGGGATCCTCGTCCTGACGGCGGGGATCGACCGCGTCGCCCTGTCCGGTTCGACGCTCGTCGCCGGGGCGGGCGCTCCCCTCGGGCGGGTGATCCGACGGGCGATGGAGGCGGGGCTTTCGGGGCTCGAGGAACTTGCGGGGATCCCCGGCACCGTCGGCGGCGCGCTCTACATGAACGCCGGGGCGTACGGACGGGAGACGTCCGACGCGCTCCGCTACGCGACGGTCTACCACCCCGCGTCGGGCGAGGTCACGGTGAAGACCCCGTCGTCGCTCGGTTTCGGCTACCGGAAGAGCGCGATCGGGGAAGAGGGGCTGATCGTCCTCTCCGCCGCCTTTTCGCTTTTGCCCGACGAACCGGGCAGGATCGCCGAACGGATGAACGCCGTCACAAAAAAACGGCGGGAGAGTCAGCCGACCGACCGTCCGAGCGCGGGTTCGGTCTTTCGCCGTCCGTCGCCCGACGTCCCGGTCGGGCGCCTGATCGCCGACGCGGGCTGCGCGGGGTGGACCGAGGGCGGCGCCGCCGTCTCGGAAAAACACGCTGGCTTCATCGTCAACCAGGGCGGCGCGACCGAGTCCGACGTCCGTCGGCTTACCGACCGGGTGCGCGAGCGGGTAAAAGAACGCATGGGGGTTGATCTCGTCCCCGAGATCGAGTTTTTATCCGATCTTCCCGCATATCCGACGGCAAAATACTGAACCATACGAACAGAAGAAAGGAGGGGAGCGACGTGTCGTTTTCGGGCGAGTTCCGTTCGACCCTGCTTGCCGAACGGGCAAAAAACAAGTGTTGCCGCGTTGCCTTCGTCTCGGGCTATCTGACCGGGGCGGGGACGGTCGACGACGGCGCGGTCCGGATGAATTATACCGATCCCGCGGCGCCCGTGATCCTCTCCGAGTATCTCCCCGCCTTCGACCGCGCGGCGACGCTCTCGAGCGAGGGATGCCGCCGCGTGAAAACGCTGACCGTCAAAAGCGCCGTCGCCCTGTCCCTGCTGTCGGAAGACGAGGTCGCGCTGCCCCCCTTTCATTGCAATACCTGCAAGCAGAACTATCTTTCGGGACTGTTTTCGTCCTGCGGGCGGGTGTCCGACCCCGCGCGCGAGTGGCGGCTGGAATTCTCCTGCGGCGAGCACCGCCCCCGGCTTTCGTCTGTCTTTTCGCGGCTCGGGATCGCGACCCGAGCGTCCGACCGCCGCGACGAGCGGCTGCTCTATCTCCGCTCCTCGTCCGAGATCCTCGATTTCTTTGCCCTGATGGGCGAGAGCGACTTCTATTTCGCCCTGATGAACGGGTCGATCGAGCGCGAGATCCGCAACAGCGCCAATCGGCTCGCCAACTGCGAAGCCAACAATATCGCGAAGGCGATCTCGGCGTCGGACGAGCAGGTCCGCGCCATCCGCTATCTCGAAAAACACCGCCTGATGGGGGGACTTGAACCGGCGCTCGCCGCCTGCGCGCGCCTGCGGCTCGAACACCCCGATATGACGCTTTCGCAATTGTGCGCCATCACCGTCCCGCCGGTCTCCCGCGCGGGGCTGAACCACCGTCTGCGCCGGCTCTGCGAGATCGCCGACGCGCACAGAAAAAAGAACCGGGGACAAGCCGGGGAGGGAAAGGAGACGCCGACGTGAGTTCTTTCGTCCACCTGCATCTGCACAGCGAATACAGTCTGCTCGACGGCGCCTGCCGCGTTTCCGAGATTCCGCTTGCCGCGAAGGCGGCGGGGCATACCGCCGTCGCCCTGACCGACCACGGCGTGCTCTACGGCGCGGTCGCCTTTTACCGCGCCTGCAAGGACGCGGGGATCAAACCGATCATCGGCTGCGAGGTCTACGTCGCCGAGCGGAGCCGCTTTTCCAAAGAGGGGCGGAACGACGCGTCGGGCAATCACCTGATCCTGCTCGTCGAAAACGAGACCGGGTACCGCAATCTGATCCACCTCGTCTCCAAGAGTTTTACCGAGGGCTTCTACGCGAAGCCCCGCGTCGACCTCGAACTGCTCCGTGCCCACCACGAGGGGCTGATCGCGCTTTCCGCCTGTATGGCGGGGGCGGTCCAGCGCGCGATCCTCGCGGGGGATATGGACGGAGCGGTCAAGATCGCGCGCGAACTGTCCGCGATCTTCGGGCGGGGGAACTTCTACCTCGAACTGCAGGATCACCGCCTTCCCGACGATAAAATGATCTGCCGCGGGCTCCGCACGGTGTCCGAGCGGACGGGGATCCCCCTCGTCGCGACCAACGACGTGCATTACCTGCGCCGCGCCGACGCCGAGATCCAGGAGATCCTGCTCTGCGTCGGGACGGGACGGACGGTCGCCGAGGGGCGTCCCATCGGGTTCGAGACCGACGAGTTCTACTACAAATCGACCGAGGAGATGGAGCGGCTTTTCCCCGACGCGCCCGAGGCGCTCGGGAACACCGCCCGGATCGCCGACCGCTGCAACTTCGATTTCACCTTCGGCAAATACACCCTGCCGGGGCTTCCCGAAACCAACGGGATCTCTCACAGGGACGAGCTGCGCGGGCTGGCGCTCGGCGGGCTTGACGAACGCGCCGCGCGCGGCGAGATCGACTTTTCCAAGAGACCGCGCGAGGAGTACCTTGCGCGCATCGACTACGAACTCTCGGTCATCGACAAGATGGGCTTCAACGAATACTATCTGATCGTCCGGGACTTCGTTTTCTGGGCGAAAACGCACGGCGTCCCGGTCGGACCCGGGCGGGGCTCGGGCGCGGGCAGTCTCGTCGCCTACTGCGTCGGGATCACCGAGGTCGATTCGCTCCGCTTCAACCTGCTCTTTGAACGCTTTCTCAACCCCGAGCGGATCTCGATGCCCGATTTCGATATTGATTTCAGCGACGAAAAGCGCGACCGGGTGATCGCTTACGTCAAGGAAAAATACGGCGCCGACCACGTTTCGCAGATCGTGACCTTCGGTACCCTCGCGCCCCGCGCGGCGGTGCGCGACGTCGGACGGGCTCTCGGAATGTCCTATTCCGACGTCGACCGGATCGCGACCAAGATCGGCGTGCTCGACGAAACCATCGCCGACGCCCTGAAACGCCCGGAACTCGCGGAACTCTACAATTCCTCGGAGGAGGTCCGGCGGCTGATCGACGTCGCCCGGAGCGTCGAGGGGATGCCCCGGCACGCCTCGACCCACGCCGCGGGGATCGTCATCACGAAAGAGCCGGTCTCGCACTACGTCCCGCTCGCCGTGAGCGGGGAAGCCACCGTCACCCAGTTCGATATGGATACCGTGGCGCTGCTCGGGCTGGTCAAGTTCGATTTTCTCGGGATCCGCTATCTCTCGGTGATCGAGGAGACCGAGACGATGGTCAGACGGAAAAACCCGACCTTCGACCTCGCGAAGATCGATCTCGACGATCCCGCCGTCTACCGGATGATCTCGGCGGGGCAGACCCTCGGCGTTTTTCAGCTTGAAAAGAGCGGGATGCGGCAGGTGCTCCGCCGCCTGAAACCGACCGGGTTCGAGGACCTGATCGCCGTGATCGCCCTCTACCGTCCGGGTCCGATGGACTCGATCGATACCTTCATCCGGCGCAAGCACGGCGAGGAGCCGATCGTCTACGAGATCCCCGAACTGAAGGAGATCCTCGACGTCACCTACGGCTGCATCGTCTATCAGGAACAGGTGATGCAGATCTTCCGCCTGCTCGCCGACTATTCGCTCGCGCGGGCGGATCTGGTGCGCCGCGCCATCTCGAAAAAGAAAGCCGACGTGCTCGAAAAGGAGCGCAACGCCTTCCTCGAAGGGACCGCCCGCCACGGGATCGACCCTGGAAAGGCGACCAAACTCTTCAACGACATCGCCGCCTTCGCCGACTACGCCTTCAACCGCAACCACGCCGCCGCCTACGCGATGCTGGTCTACCGGACTGCGTACCTCAAGGCGCGTTATCCCCGCGAGTATATGGCGGCTCTGATGTCGTCGGTCGTCGGGCGCACCGACAAACTCGCCGAGTACGCCGCCGAGTGCGCGCGGCTCGGGATCCGGGTTCTGCCCCCCGACGTTGCGACGGGCGAGATCGGCTTTTCGGCGTCGCCCGACGGCATCCGCTTCGGACTGCTCGCCGTGAAGGGAGTCGGGCGGCAATTCCTCGAACAACTGATCGCCGAGCGGGCGACCCGCCCGTTCTCGGATTTCCCCGATTTCGTCCGCCGGATGAGCGGGCGCGAACTCAACCGACGGCAGGTCGAGGCGCTGATCCGGTGCGGCGCGTTCGACGGGTTCGGCGAGACCCGGCGCACCCTCGCCGAGGCGTGCGAGGAACTGATCGCCGCCGAGCAGACCAAGGCGCGCGCGGGACTTTCCGGACAGATCGACTTTTTCTCCCTCGGCGGGGAAGAGGTCGCGCCCAAAAGCGAGTTTACCCGCTTGCCCGAATACGACAAACGCGACCTGATCCGTTTTGAGGTCGAGGGGATCGGAATGTCGTTTTCGGGCAACGCCCTCGACGACTATTCGGAGGACGAACAAAAAACGGCGCACGTCCCGATCTCCGAACTCCGCCGCGACCCCGACGATGAGGGCGAGGAAGCCCCCGCCGAGTGGGAGAGCGGCGAGAAACCGACCGTGACCGTCCTCGGCGCCGTCTCGACCCTCACCGAAAAAGAGACCAAAAACGGCGACCGGATGGCGTTCGTCACCCTCGCCGACCGGACGGGTGAGATCGAGTTGATCGTCTTTCCGAAACTCTACGCCCGCGTCGCGTCGGTGCTCCGTCCCGAATCGGGGGTCGTCGTGACGGGCGATCTCGACAAAAAAGAGGGGGCGGGCGCCAAGATCCTCGCAAAAACCGTCCGTCCGCTCAAGAAGAACGGCGAACCGGCAGGGGACAAAACGCTCTATCTGCGCGTTCCGTCGCTCTCGTCCCCCGAGGCGAAGCGCGCCGTTTCCCTGATCGAGGGGGCGCCGGGTCCCGTGCGGGTCGTCTTCTACGACCTCGCGAAGAAGACCTACGCCAACTACACGTCGCACGGAGCGGCGGAGGATCCCGCGCTTTTTGCCCGCCTGACCGAGATTCTCGGAGAGGGATCGGTCGTTCTGCGCTGAAACCCTCGTTTTTCCTTGACAGCGCCGTTTTTTCGTGTTATAATACAATGCCGG
>CAMJDE010000070.1 GCA_946404295.1 uncultured Clostridia bacterium
AGAAGAAACCCGCTCGTTTTTGCGAGCGGGTTTCAACCTTAATCAGCGTTTCACAATGCGGAAAGATTTCACAAAGCAGAAAGCATGATCGGATCAAATAGATATCCATTCGTTTCCGGTCTGCGCTGATCTGTGTGCGTCGTCTCAATTGACGAAGCCGATTTTTCTGCGTACTTTCGACAGCGTTTTGCGGGCGTAGTAGGACGCCTGCTCGGCGCCGGATTTCATCACGCCCTCGAGGTACGCTTTGTCGCCCATCAGGCGGTTGAACTCGGCTTGCACGGGCGCGAGCGCGTCCGCCGTGACCTCTCCGACGGCGGCTTTGAAGTCGCCGTAGCCCTTGCCGGCAAATTCCGCTTCGATCTCAGCAAACGACTTGCCGGAGAAGCAGGAGTAGATGGTCATCAGGTTTGAGACGCCGGGCTTCTCCTCGGAGAAGCGCACCTCGGCGCCCGAGTCGGTGACGGCGCGCTTGAACTTGCGCAGGATCTCGTCGCGCGGGTCGAGGATGCGGACGACGGCGTTCGGGTTGGGGTCGGATTTCGACATTTTCAGGGTCGGTTCCTGCAGCGACATGATCTTCATGCCCGATTTGGGGATATAGGGTTCCGGCACCGTGAAGGTCTCGCCGTACACCTGGTTGAAGCGCTCGGCGACGTTCCGGGTGAGTTCGAGATGCTGCTTCTGATCGGCGCCGATCGGGACGAGATCGGCTTGATAGAGCAGGATATCCGCCGCCATCAGGGTCGGATAGGTGAAGAGCCCCGCGTTGATGTTGTCGGCGTGCTTGGCGCTCTTGTCCTTGAACTGGGTCATCCGCGAAAGTTCGCCGAACATCGTGTAGCAGTCGAGGATCCAGCCGAGTTCGGCGTGCGCCGGGACGTGCGACTGCACGAACAGGACGTTCTTTTCGGGATCCAGCCCCGACGCGATATAGAGCGCCAGCGTCTCGTAGGTGCGGCGGCGCAGTTCGGCGGGCACCTGCCGCACGGTGATCGCGTGCAGGTCGACGACGCAGTAGAAGGGCTTGTATTCTCCCGTAAACGCCGAAAAATTCTTGATCGCCCCCAGGTAGTTTCCGATCGTCAGGTTGCCGGAGGGCTGTACTCCGGACAGGACGGTTTTCAGGTCTCCAAACATAATCTGTCTCCGTTATTTCATCATTTCACGCGCGAGGTCCCCGAGGATCGCGACGCCCTGCGCCAACTGTTCGTCGGTCGGGGTGGCGTAGGTCACGCGGAAGGAGTGCGCGGTATAGGTTTGGGTGTCGGTGGCGAACGCCGTGCCGGGCACGACGGCGACCTTCCTCTCCATCGCGGCTTTCACGAAGGCGAGCAGGTCGATCTTGTCGGGCAGGGTACACCACACGAACAGCCCCCCTTCGGGGCGGGTGTAGGTCACGTCGGCGGGGAAGCAGAACTCCATCGCGTCGAGCATGATCCCGCATTTGCGCCGGTAGAGGTCGCGGATGCTCTTCACGTGCGCGTCAAAGTCGCGCTCGGTCATAAAGCGGTGACAGAGCATCTGGAAGAGCAGGTTGGTATGCACGTCCTCGGTCTGCTTGCAGACCGTCATCTTCGCGATCACGGGCTTCGGCGCGACGGCGAAACCGACCCGCATCCCCGACGAAAGGATCTTCGAGAACGAAGAGGCGTAGACCACGATCCCCTCTTCGTCCATACTCTTGATCGTCGGGATCTCTTCGCCCGAGAAGCGGAGTTCGCCGTAGGGGTTGTCCTCGAGGATC
Source organism: uncultured Clostridia bacterium (assembly GCA_946404295.1). Lineage (GTDB taxonomy): Bacteria > Bacillota > Clostridia > Oscillospirales > CAG-272 > UBA1740. Next base: position 1,748 of record CAMJDE010000070.1, read on the forward strand.
ATCACGCCGTACTGCTTGGCGAGCCGGTAGATCTCGCGGCGTTTGGCAAGCGACGTGCAGACGCCCGCCGGGTTCTGAAAGTTCGTGATGACGTAGATCAGGCGGGCGCGCGGCTCGCTCTTCAGTTTCGCTTCGAGCGCCTCGATATTCATACCGTCGTGTTCCAGCGGCACGCCGACCACCCGCGCGCCCACGCCGCGAAACGCGTTCAGCGCGCCGATAAAACTCGGGTCCTCGCAGATCACGGCGTCGCCGGGATCGCAGAAAACGCGGCAGGCGAGTTCCAGCGCCTGCTGACCGCCCGAGGTAATCAGCACGTCGTCGAAGTCGCGCCCGACGTCAAAACGCTCTTTCTGCCGCTTCGCGACGGCTTCACGCAGGGGGGTATAGCCCTCGGTCGTCCCGTACTGCAGGGCGGCGGGTCCTTTCGTTTCGAGAATGTCCGAGACCAGCAGCCGGATGTCGTGCAGAGGGAACGACGCGGCGTTCGGGTTCCCGGCGGCGAAGGCGATCACCGACGGGTCGCCCGCGTTCTTTAAGATCTCGCGGATCGCCGACGGCGCGAGGTTCGCAAACGCCGAGGAAAAACGGTAGTCCATGTTCTTTGCCTTTCCGCCCCGCCTTTTCGCGGGACGCACTTTATATATATGGTTATTATACATTTGTCGCTTTCGGTTTGTCAAGAGAAAAGGGCAAACCCGAGCCCCAAAAAAGAAAAACCCGCCGGGAGGACCCGGCGGGAAGAGGGGGAAAAGTTATTTCAGACGGGCGATCTCAACGACGTAACGGGCGCCGCTTGTGACAACCGTATCGTCATACACCGAGGGGGCGGAGCGGTACTCGACCCGGACTTCCGCCCACAAAGAGCCGTCGTGCGGCGTCAAAAGGATTTCGCTGTCGGAACCGACGCCCAAACTGCTCGCTTGCGCGACGGCGCGCAGAATCTTCTTTTTGTCCGGTTGCACGTCTTTGAAAGGTGCGAAAGCGTCTTCATAATTGTCCGCGCGATAACTGATGATTTCCCCTGCGTCGGTCATTTTGATCTGCATTTTGTCGCTTCGTTTGATTTCTCCGATTTTCTTCGTATAGGTAATTTGGATGACCGTATCGACAAGATCTTCATACTCGGTTTCCGAAACGGATACCGTTTTGTCATCTGTGGCAAGAAAATACCCCTGTTCGGTTTGCCACTTCACCACACCGCGTTGAATGACCGCCTCCCATCCCTCGGTCGATACGTTTGCGTATTCCGCGAGGATTTCGTTTGCATACGCAAGATACTCTTCGTCGGTCGATTCGCAATTGACGGGCGACTGATAAGAGTTCAGATAGGTCGGCTGCATTTTGAACCTTACCATACTCCCCGTATCAGAACGATAACAGATTATCGTGTGCTCGGTTTCCAAAACACTCATATACAAGTCTATATCGTAAGATTGATCCTTGTCGTGCATAGTATGCAAGTACAGAACGTAATGATCTTTACCGAAAAGGGATACCGTTTTGCGTTCCATATCCTGTTTTTCGTAATTTGTTGCTTTGTAGAATCTTTCCCCGATATAACAGTTCGCAGGGGTTTCGTTGACGCTTCCGCCCGCGCTGTATCCGTAAAGAAGGGCGGTGTATTCATCGTTGACTACGACCTTTTTTGAACCGGATGCACAAGAAGCGAAAAGAAGAGCGATCAGAACAAGAAGAATTATTGTTATCTTTTTCATTTTTCCCTCCAAATCATACCGTTTTTTAAACATTATGAATTAGTCGGATAACCTGAAAGATTCGTTTCCATAAAACCCCGATTGGCTCGCGTTTGAGGATTGAAAATACTCGTTCGTATCGTCAAATGCTTGCTTTGCTGTGTACAGTTGATTGGTATTATTATAGTACGAATTCATTAGATTAACGAAGTATTCGATCCATTCGTTTGTTTCGTTGTACCACTGCGTTACCTCCCATCCTATCGCAACTTTAGCGCCTGCTTCAACCGCAGAACTTGGCAGGTTATACATCATAATATTTGCGTTTGGACATCCCTGGTAATGTTGATCTATTATGGGATCGAGACTGTTGTTATTCAAAGCATTACAATTAGGACATGCGTTTCCACCGGTAGAACATCCTGCAAAAAATACAATGTCTGTATTTGATAAATCAAGAGAACCAGATGGATTATTAGGTTGATATATTTGAGTGTTTTTGATGTGTTTTTGCGGATTGCTATAAATCGTAATACTTGTGGGAGAACCATGTCCGTTGAAAACCATGATTTTTGAATTTTCTAGAAGATCTTGTGCAGTTTCCAAATCGAGATCAATATCTGTGTGTAATAAAGTGTAGGTATCATAGTATTTTGCCAAATCCTTAATTTCTTCAGAAGGATCAACTATGAAACCCCAAGTATGGAAAGTTCGGTTGTACACAACATCGTCACCAAACGTAATAATATTGAACTCATCACGATAACTGTTGTTTTGTACATATGTCCCTTGAGTTAAAGTGTTGTTTGTTTCTGACTTGATATTAATATAGAGGTTGTTTCCTTCTATTGCGTCTGCTCTTGAACGAATTTTCCATGCACCAGAGACCGTCGGGGTGAATTCCCACGCTTGACGATCACAAGAAACGTATGATTCCATTTCTAAAGCGGCACCAATAGTTGTGTATTCGGGAGAAGAAAGGTACAAACCAGTTCCAACATTCCGAATATAATAGTAACCATCCCAATACGATGGAATTTTTTCCCATATTTGGGTATCGTTATATGAACCGCCAAGTGTATATGGAACAGTCGGGAAGGCAGTCTTTGTTGCACCAGAGCTATTTCCTTCTGCATATCCGATTTCGATTCCACCAGTGTTTTGAATATTCTGCATTAGGAAGAATTCACCAGATGCCGAAACGACATAGAAGTTGATAGAATACGAAACGCCTGCAAAGAATGAAACAGTTACACGAATAATACCAGTTTTTCCGGAGTTGGTTGTTAATATTCCACTGCTTGTAATAGATGCTACTGATGTTGTGGTTCCCGAAACATTTGAAACACTATATGAAAGAATCTGTCCTGGATCCAAGTCTTCAGCATCAGTCGAGTAAAAGCTGTATTCTGAGACATAGTCAGAGAGGGCAATAGTGGTCCCTGCGCTGATAACGTGGGAATCCATAACATTATAGGCGAATATACCTTTAAAACTTGAACCAGTATATTTTAAAAACACCCATTTCGTGGCATCATTTTTATTTGATACAAGTTCGATATGAGAATGAGAGGTTAATGCTAAGTACCAGACAGTGTCATTTTGAGTTCGAATCCAAACATAATAACTATTAGCGGTTGCTTTTGAAATGTTCCATGTCATTGAAGTGTCGATATCATCGTCAGTAATGCCAAATTGTCTTGTTGTTATGGGGGCGCTGTAGTTAATGCTTGGGCTAATTGTAACCGCATTATCTACCATATTTCTAATAATGTAACTTTGGGAAGAGGAATTATAACCAACTTTGAACACCAAGTCAAGGTATGGGTTTGTCAGGGGAAACTCCTCGTATGTAGAATGACTAATATAATAATTGGACGAGGTTGAATCAGACTTCATATACTCGTTGGTTCCGCTAGCTTGGATTGCATATACTCCATTTTCTGGTCCAGCGAACTCGAACACCCAACGTTGCGATGCCAAGCCATCAAACCCGAGTTGAACGACTTTTAGCCCATTGGTTGAAAGCCCCAACGGGATTGTAAATAAGTTATTGAAATTGCTCTTTTTGGTTTTGATGACGTAACTGTTGTTCGAATCGTATTTTGAAATGCTGAATACTTGTGCATTATCGTTTGGATTGTAAGACGCCAGCGTTACGTTTGTCCCGGTGTTGGCGCTTTGCGTGCTGAGCGCCATTCCGGTCGCATGTAGCGGCTGAATCGTATATTCGTAGTTTCCGATCGAACGAACAAGAAACTGCTGATGGTCTCCGTACGAATTGGTACGCTGTTCCAGTTTCGTTCCCGCGGTCGTTCCCTGACCGGTCACGGTAAGATATTTTCCGCTCGCCGCATTTTTGATCTGGTAGATACCGTCCACGATTCCCGCGTCGATGTAATAGTTGATTGAGAGATAGGCACGTCCCGCGCTCGCCTCTCGGGACTTTAGGATGACCGACATATTGTCGCCCGACGCGCGCCTGATCGCGACCCCGTAGTTTGTAGAGGGGGCGCCATACCAGTTGCGGACGAGATTCGCAATATAGAAAATGGCGGTTCCGGGCGTCGATGAGGTGACGTCCGTGGACGCGGTCATCGTTGCGGAAGCCGATTCCGTGGACGCGATCTGCGGCGCGTTGTTGTACGTTATCTGCGTTTCGCTCCAACTATTTAAGACTTGGTACGCGTTTGCAGTGAGACTGCCGTCCGTAATATTGTAATAATAGCAAACGTACATAAAAGCGGTGTTGATCGACGCACCGTTCGGAAGATAGGGCAAACCAAATTGAAGGTAAGTGATCCAATAGTTGCTTACCCACAGAGCTGCACTCGTACCGTAGTTCGTATTAGGGGTGGAATAATCGGTATAGGAGTCCCAGAGCGAGGAATTCTGATTCGTCACCGTCGGATCAATCGCGACGGGGAACGCCCGTTCGGGGGCATTGATCCATTCGTCGGACGCCGAGACGACAATCTCGTATTCCCCCCCACCGAGATCGGTCAGACGGTAGGAAACGGCGTCGGAGTAGTCGTAGTTGGCATCGGTCATATAGGGGGCGGGGAGAAGGTAGACCTCTTTACCGGATTCGGCGTCGCAGAGCAGGATCGCGCCGTCGTCGGTCTCTTTCGGGATCAGCCCAGAGAGCGAAAGACGGAACGGGAAGTTGTAGTTTTCACAGACGTTTTGGACAAGGATCGTCTCTTTGACGTCGTTGCCCGAAAGAATATATTCGAGATCGACGTTCGCAAGAACGTTCCGATAGAGGATCTTCGTGCTGTTGTCGACCCGGAAAAGCGCGTCGGTATCGTCGGCTTTTTTCGCCGCCGCGATCTGCTCGGCACGCGACGCGTGGTTTTTCACGTCCGCGACGGCACCCGCGCGCAGATCGGCGTCGGCAAGTGAAAGCGAGATTGAATAGCCGTTCTCCGAGAGCTGCCAAAGAGCGGCGCCGCTTGACGCCGTGGGAGCAAAGGAAATCCGCGCGTCGGCGTCGACGTAACGCTCGGCGCCGCGATCCTCGCGCAGGGTCAGCGTATTGTCGATGTCCTGCCATTTGCCGTCGGCGTCCTTGCGGTGGACGGCTCCGCCGTAGGCGATCGCCTCGTAGGTTCCGTCGCCCTTATCGAAATGCTTGACGTTTTCGGTGCGGAGTTCGGAAATCTCCTCCGGGAACGTCGGTTCGTCTTCGTATCCGGTCGGGAGAAGAGAAACGCCCTCGGATACGGTCGCGGTCAAGCCGTCGTTTGCGGCAGCCGCTTCTTCGGTCGTTTCCACATCGTTTGCAAAGATACCGAGGGGAAGAGCCGTAACGAGAAAAACGAGGGCAAATAAAAGTGAAAGAATACGGAAGGATAGAGTTTTTTTCATGGCGTGCTTTTCTCCTTTCTGTCAAACGGTACAAATCCCGTCGATTCATTTTACCATATATTGGTAAAATTTGTCAACAGGTTTCCGGAAGAAAAGAGAAAGCAAATTACCAAACAGTTCGTTTCACCCTATTATAGTATCGAAAGAAATAAAAACCCTTATCTATTTCCATTATATCATGTTTCCCATAAAAAAGCAACTTCTCCGGGAACGCGCCCCGGAATCAAGAGGTTTCCCCGGGCGGGAGGTTTTCGGGATGGGGATCAGCGGTACACGACGAAATAGGTTTCACCGTCGAAGCCGATCCCCTTGACGGTCGTTTGATCGGACGGCAGGATCCGTTGGCACGCCGCCGCGTAGTCGATCCCGTCGAGTCCGCTATATTTGCCGGTTGCGGGGTCTTTGTCGGAAATACGTTCCTTGACGGCGCGGGCGCCGTCGGCTTCATCTAACCGCAGTACCGTTTCGGCGATCAATTTGTCTTTTCGGTAACACAGAAGCAACATATATCTGCTCTCCCGCCCGTCTTCTCCCAGCAGCGGAACGCGCAGCTGCCAGTCGCTGTCGTATACGCCCGCGTGTTGGGTCAGATAGTTGGACGTGGGATAGGCGGCGCCGAGCGACCATTCGAAAACGGGGAACTTTTCAAGTTCGCCGGCTCTGAATTCCCACCAAGCGTCGAACGCTTCACGCCCTGCCTCAATCGAAGCGAAGGGCTCCACCAGTCGGAATTCCGTCAATTCATTTTCGTAATACCGGACCGCCTCGTCTCCCGCGTTTTTCCCGACGGGATAGATCCGCCGCAGCCCCGGCATCTGATACACGAAGCCGAGGAGTTCA